>JAKOSS010000494.1 GCA_029777145.1 Acidobacteriota bacterium
GGACGATTCAGACCGGTTCGTTCGGATACTTCCGATTCGACGGTCTGCCGGTGGGAGAAACGTACGTTATCTCGGTCGTCTCGAGCCGGTACGTCTTCGTCAATCCGACGCGGCTCGTGACGCTCGACGACAACGTCATCGGCTTCGACTTCGACGCCGAGCCGTAATCAAATAACCGAAACCGCAGCAACCACTTGCGGGATCAAAGGACTGAAAGGCCGTTCGAATTTTCGGACGGCCTTTTCGTATGCCGCGGGAACGCCGGGTTACAAAGTCATTTCTTCCTCGAAAGACCTTCTTGACAGAAGTCGTTTTCGCGTAATAACGTCAAATATCGCCCCTTAAAGATCGAAGCGCGTCCACGTCTTCCGACGGATGTTTGGATTCGATCGACCCCCGCTTTTATTAACAATATTGACTCGCCGCTCTGACGGCATTGATTTGCTTTTGCAGGTCGGGCTGAGCTTGTATTCGTGAACCCGAACCGCATTTCGACAGGAGATCTATTTATGACACGGATTTGGATCTATCTATTTTTCGGCGCGCTCGCGTTCGTTTCAACGGCAACTACGGTATCGGCTCAGTGCGTTTCGCTGACGACGACTGGTTCGGCTTACACGCAGAACTTTGACACTTTGTCGAATGTTGCCGGCTCGACCACAAATAACTTAACCATTCCCGGTTGGTTCATGACCGAATCCGGCGGCGGAGCGCGAGATAACGAGCAGTATGCGGTCGATACCGGTAGCAGTAACACCGGCGATACCTATAGTTACGGTGCGGCCGCGTCGACCGAGCGCGCGCTCGGCAGTTTGCGCAGCGGGACGCTCATCCCGGTTTTCGGTGCTTGTTTTACCAACAATACCGGAGCCACGATTGCTTCTTTGGATATTAATTACACGGGCGAGGAATGGAGGCTTGGGACCGCGTCACGCACAGATCAACTCAGCTTTGAGTACAGCACCGACGCGACCGATTTGACGACCGGATCATGGACCGGAGTGTCTGCATTGAATTTCGTGACGCCGGACACGGCGACGACCGGTGCCAAGAACGGCAACGCGGCGGCCGACCGAACCGATCTCAGCAGCTCAATCAGTTCGCTCTCGATTGCGAACGGCGCGACGTTTTGGATTCGTTGGACCGATCCGGATGCTTCAGGCGCCGATGATGGTCTCGCCGTCGACGATTTTTCGCTGACACCCCAGGCTGTGCCGACGGCAGCGAACGCCGCGATCGAGGGGCGCGTCCGTTCGGCCGGAGGTTTAGGTATCCGCAACGCGATGGTTTCGATCTCGGGCGGTGGTCTCAGCGAGCCGAGGGTCGTTCAGACGGGTTCGTTCGGGCACTTCCGGTTCGATAATCTGCCGGTCGGTGAAACATATATCATCTCCGTCGTTTCGAGCCGATATGTGTTTGCGAATCCAACGCGCCTGGTAACGCTCGACGACAATGTCATCGGACTCGAATTCGAGTCGATTCAGTAATCGATCTGAATCTCCGAAATTCCCATCGCTTTGGGTTGCAGATCCAAGCTGTCGGCTAATAGCTATTGGCTGACAGCTTTTTTTCTCCGGATCCGACAATCCTCCGACAATTCCGGCTGATATCGTCAAGCTGGATCGGCAATTCCTCGAACAGCTCCGGTTTCCGCTCCGTCAACCTTCCTCGCCGATGCTATAATTCGCGCGATGTCCGTTTACGATAAATTCAAGCCCATCGATCTTGAGAACATCGTTACCTACGAACTGGCCTCGCGCCCGTCGAAGGTAACCGTCGAAGAGTTTGCCAAGCCCGTTTCGTCCGCTTCGGTCGACGCGTTCGTCGACGGCCTGCCCGACATTCTCGGCGCGAAATCTCTGAAAGCGGTTGCTGCAGCCGTGCGCCGTGCCCGCGATCTCGGAAAACCGATCGTTTGGGGAATCGGCGGACATGTGATCAAGACGGGGCTCGCGCCGGTCATCATCGATCTGATGTCGAAAGGGTTCGTCTCGGCGATCGCGTCGAACGGATCGGTTCTCGTGCACGACTCGGAGATCGCGATGGTCGGATTCACTTCCGAAGACGTCGACGCGACTTTGGGCGATGGCGATTTCGGCGCGGCGCGTGAGACCGGCGAGGTCCTGAATGTCGCTGCGAGCCGCGGAAAAGCGGACGCGATCGGGCTTGGCGAGGCGCTCGGCAGGGAACTGTGCGGTCGGGAACTGCCGTTCGCAGAGTACTCACTGCTCTGCGAGGCGTACAAACGGCAGATCCCGTTCACCGCACATCTGACGATCGGAGCCGACATCGGCCATTTCCATCCGACGTCGGACGGAGCGGCTCTCGGCTCGACCTCGCATACCGACTTCAAGTTGTTCTGCTCGATCGTGGGAGAACTGAACGGCGGCGGCGTTTACCTGAATGTCGGATCCGCAGTGACGATGCCCGAGATCTTCCTCAAAGCGGTGACGGTCGTCCGAAATCTTGGGAATCCGCTGCGGGACCTGACGACCGCTAACTTCGATTTCATCCAGCACTACCGGCCGCTGACGAACGTCGTACGCCGGCCGACGGCA
>JAKOSS010000495.1 GCA_029777145.1 Acidobacteriota bacterium
ACTCGTCCGTTACCGACTCCGAAAGATCGACACCCGAGAATGCCATTTCGAGGATCTCCTTCCTGAACGCCTGCGGCGTCAGCGCGCGCCTCAGGATCGAGCGATCGATCGTGCCTTCGATCAATCCGTCCGAGACCTCCTTGATAGTGTCGGTGACAGTCGCCGCGAGGCAAGCGGCGCCGTGTTCCGCTGCCGCCCTGACTGTCATGTCAATCTCGTCGGCCGTGACGAGCGGCCGCGCGCCGTCATGTACCGCAACCACCGGGCAATTCCAATCGATCGCGTGCAGGCCGTTTTGAACCGATTCCGCGCGCGTCGCGCCGCCGGCCACAACGGCACGCAGTTTTGTGATTCCCGATCCGCGCAGGTATTCGGAGTATTCGTTCACGCGATCATGCGCCAGGACGACCACGATCGCCTTGATCTCGGAACTCGATTCAAAGCGCCCGATCGCATGCGCGAGCAACGGTTTCCCGCCGATCTCAAGGAATTGTTTTGGAGTTTCGCCGCCGAAACGCGAACCCGTCCCGGCGGCGACAATGATAGCGGTGTTCATTGATGTGTTTAGTCAAGTTCGTCGGAATGACCGAACAATTAACAACTAACCACTTACGTCTCTTCGATGATCGTTGACTGGCGCAGTTCGCGCGTCGCTTTCTTGAATCCGACCGAACGCGAATCGTGAATGCTCATCTGCGCGTCGCCGTCGGTTGTTTCTTCCCACAGCCGTCCGAAGATCATCTTTCCCGCGGTCGTCTGCAAAACGCTCGTGACCGCGATGTCGGCCGTTTTGCCGATCAGCCGACGGGCGTTGTCGACAACGACCATCGTGCCGTCATCAAGATACGCGACGCCCTGATTGTATTCCTTGCCTTCCTTGAGGATGAAAACGCGCATCGCTTCGCCCGGAAGCACGACCGGCTTCAGCGCATTGGCAAGCTCGTTGATGTTCAGGACCTGCACTCCGCGCAGTTGCGAAACCTTGTTGAGGTTGAAATCGTTGGTGACGATCACCGCCTCGAGCTCCTTGCCGAGCTCGATCAGCTTGAGATCGACCTCTTTCACCTGCGGATAATCCGTTTCGACGATCTGCACGTCGAGCTTCGAATTGTTGCGCAGCCGCTGGAGCATATCCAGCCCGCGCCGTCCGCGCTGCCGTTTACTGGAATCGGGCGAATCCGCTACCTGCTGAAGTTCGGTAAGAATGAATTGCGGAATGATCAGCGTACCGCCCAAAAATCCGGTTTCGGCAACGTCCGCGATGCGTCCGTCGATGATGACCGAAGTGTCGAGAATGCGATAGTCGGGCGAGTTGGCCGCGTCACTGAAGACGCCGCCGAGCGCCGAAAGATCGATGTATTCGCCCTTCGCCGCGCCGACCATCAGTCCGATAAAACCCATGAAGAACGCAAGCACGACCGTCAGGAAGGTCTTGCTCTCCGCGGAAACCGCTTCGACGTGCTGCAGACTGATCAGAATCCCGATCAAGAACGCCCCGACGATGCCCAGAATCGACCCGACGGCGGCGCCGATCAGGGTCTTGAGGCTTGCCTGCCGGGCGCGGATCTCGAAAACGATCACTCCGATCGCGACGGCCACGCCGAGCAGCGCCGAAAGCACTTGACGGAACTCCTCAGAGCCTGTGATCACACCGTTCGACTTAAGCGGATTCAGGGTATAACCCATCAGTGCGAGGAGCACCACAAAGCCGATTCTGATTAACAGGACATCCAGTTTCATTCAAAAAAAGTTTACCACGAAAGTACGGGCTACCGACAATGTCAGCATCCGCGGCTAACCGACGCGCAAGGTCTCGCCGCTGATCGCCGTCGCCTCCGACGACATCAAGAAAAGTGCCGCCCGCGCGACGTCGTCCGGCGGACACTCAGGATTGCCGACTTCGACCGCGTTCACGCGAAACGACCTCGGAAGTTCGGCCGCCAACGCTTTCGTCATCGCCTCGACCGCTGCGGGCATCGCGCTTCCGAGCGGCCCGCCGTTTCTTTCCCCGCCGACGATCGTCACGATCCGCGCCTTCGGCCTTTCGAGCATCAGTCGCATCGCCGATCCCGTCAGCAGATACGGCGCTTTGAGCGTTTGTCCGACAATTCGGTCAAACGATCCCGCGTCAGCATCAGAAAACGCCGATTCGCCCTCCGATTTCACACAATTGACGAGCAGGTCGATGCGGCCGAAGAGCGATTCGACGGCGCCGACGGCCTTTTGAGCGCCTTCTTTCGTCGAAACATCGGCATCGACAGCGGACGCGAGCGTCCCGAGCGCCTGCAATTCCGAGACATCGGAATCTCCGTCGGCTCCGCTGTCGACGGCAACGACGAACGCTCCGAGCAGCGCGAGCTGCATCGATACCGCGCGTCCGATCGGGCCCGATGCTCCGGCAACGAGTGCGACCTTTTCCGCAAATGCATGAATCGAGTGCATATTTCGAGAATACCGAAGCGCGAATCGTTTTCAAATCGACATCGTGATTTGTTAGAGTAGTGGGCACAAAAGATTCTCACACGATGGCAAAGACACCTTCGACAATTTATGTTTGCCAGAACTGCGGCCGGCAGGAGCGCAAATGGATCGGACGCTGCGGCGATTGCGGCGAGTTCAATACGTTCGTCGAGGAACGGTTCCGTCCGTCGGCGCAACCCGCGGCAAAAGGCGCGGCCAGCGCGTCAAGGCTTTCCGCGGAATCGTACCGCGTTGTTAAGCCGTTGTCATACAACGACATCGAGCCGCAGGACGACGCGCGCACGCCGACCGGCATCGACGAGTTCGACCGCGTCCTCGGCGGCGGCATCGTCGCCGGATCACTCGTTCTGATCGGCGGATCGCCCGGGATCGGGAAATCGACGATCGTCATCCAGATGGCCGACAAATTGTCGGACGGCGGATCACGCGTCCTTTATGTTTCGGGCGAAGAATCCGAACGCCAGATCAAGATGCGCGGCGAGCGGCTGGGCATCGACGCCGGCAATCTGTTTCTGCTGCCCGAAACGAATCTCGAAAACATCCTTGCCGAGACCGATTCGCTGCGGCCGGATTACGTGATCATCGATTCGATCCAGACCGTCTTCAGCGAAAAGGTGGAGTCGGCGCCGGGTTCGGTCTCTCAGGTCCGCGAGGTCGCCGGTGCATTGATGATATTCGCCAAGCAGACGGGGACTCCCGTCTTCCTGATCGGCCACGTCACGAAAGAAGGTTCCATCGCGGGCCCGAAGGCGCTCGAGCATATCGTCGATACGGTGCTTTATTTCGAGGGCGACCGCCATCACAATCACCGCATCATCCGCGCCGCGAAGAATCGTTTCGGCGCCGCCAACGAGATCGGGATCTTCGAAATGACAAGCACCGGCCTCATCCCGGTCGGAAATCCTTCCGAGGTCTTTCTTCAGGAACGCCCCGCGGGCGCAAGCGGATCGGTCGTCACCGTTTGCATGGAAGGCACGCGGCCGATGCTGGTCGAGATCCAGGCGCTCGTTTCCGGAACGAAATTCGGCAGCGGACGGCGTATGGCGCAGGGTTTCGACTACAACCGCACGTCGCTGCTGATCGCGGTGCTCGAAAAACGCGTCGGATTTCAGCTCGCGGGCGATGACGTCTTCGTCAACGTCGCCGGCGGGCTTGAGATCGACGAACCGGCGGCCGATCTCGGCGTCGTCGCGGCGATCGCATCGAGCTTCAGAAATCTCACGATCCCGGCCGAAACATGCGTTTTCGGCGAAGTCGGACTGACCGGTGAGGTCCGCGGCGTCTTGCAGGCGCAGGCCCGCGCGCGCGAGGCGCAGGCGCTTGGATTCAAGAAACTCATCCTTCCCGCGACGAACAAGAAGGGGCTCGAAAAGCTGCTCGGAATGCGCGTCGTCGGCGTCCGCAACCTCGAAGAAGCGCTCGAAGAAATCTTCTGATTTTGGAATTTTGATTTTTGATTTTGGATTGGTCGCGGTGAACTCGGTTTCGCTCCGACACGGCTTCATCTTTGCGAACTTCGCGGGCTTTGCGTGAGACAATCTTCCTGTAACTCATTCGCTAATTTCTCACGCGGAGACCGCCGAGGACGCGGAGTTTGATCTTTGCGAACTTCGCGCGCTTTGCGTGAGATAACCTCCAGACACTTCAAACACCGATTTCTCACGCGGAGTTCGCGAAGGACGCGGAGTTTGATCTTTGCGAACTTCGCGCGCTTTGCGTGAGATGAGCGTCCTGTAATTGATTCGCCAATTTCTCACGCGTAGACCGCGGAGGACGCGGAGTTTGATCTTTGCGAACTTCGCGCGCTTTGCGTGAGATAACCTCCAGACACTTCAAACACCGATTTCTCACGCGGAGTTCGCGAAGGACGCGGAGATTCCGGAACTGCCTTCAGATAGAAAAGCGGGCAGGAAAACTATGCACCTAAGCATCTCCGCGGTTCTACCTCTTGATTCTTCAATATTGAATTTGGATTCCGGATTCTGCAACAAATCATCCGCGCTCCCGTATTGACCGTCTCAAATTCATTCATACAGGAGCCTTAATCAATGAAATCAAAACTAGTTGTCGCCGCGCTCGCGGTCATGCTCGCGGCAATCTCGGCCTTTTCGCAGTCGAAGGACGATGAATCGTTCAAATCGCTGATCAAAAAGATGGCCGACGCCCAGGCGAATTACGATCCGAAGGCGCTCGACGAAGTATTCGCATCGGATTACATCGAGATCTCGCCGCGCGGTGAGGTCGACCCGCGCGACAAGGTTCTCGGATTCTACAAACCTGAGGAGAAGCCGCCCGCCGATAAGTTGACCCTGACGATCGAGGCCGGCGAATACAACATACGCAACTACGGCAAATTCGCGATCGTCGTCACGAAATTCGATTACAAGATCGTCGCCAACGGAACTCCGGCGCCGCCGCGAAGCATCCGCTGTGTCGTCGTTCTCCGCAAGGAAAAAAGCGCGTGGAAAATCGCCTCGGCCCAGTACACCGCGATTCGGTAATTCGGATAGGGATATCGCATTTGGGAATTCGGATTTCGGATTTCTGACTGGAGCGCAAGCGACAACGCATTTGGGAATTGGGATTGCGGAACTTGGATTATTGTCCGCAATCCAAACGATCCCGGATGAATTGCCGTCTGCTTCAGAGGCTGTGTCAAAACTCGTTCAGATTTTAGCATCTCGGGTTAGAATATTCCTTGTATGGGATACATCAGGGGAGTGGCGAGGGAGCAGCAGGTGATGTTTCCGGTGAGTCTGGACGAGTACATCAGCGAGGACAATCCGGTGCGGGCGGTGGCGGCATTCGTCGAGCATCTTCGGATCGGAGATTTGGGATTCG
>JAKOSS010000042.1 GCA_029777145.1 Acidobacteriota bacterium
AGCGGCGGACGGCATCGGCTCAGCGATTCGCCGGAGCCGGTCGACAAGCCCGCCTTCCTGATCGAGACTGAGCAGCGGTTCGATCGGGAGCGCCGCTCGCAATGAATCGAGCAATTCGCGGGTCGCAGCCGCTTCGCGGATATTTCGCGCGAAGAGACAGACCCCGCCCGGCGAAATTTCGCCGGCAAGTTCTTTCGTCAGATCGTCGAAGTTCGGTCCGGGAATCCCGATGAAGAAAAGCTGACCGATTTTTTTCTCGAGGGGAAGAGAAAGGATCGTTTCCATTTGCGGCTCCAATTGTAACAAAACCTAAAGCACTTCTTAAAGTGTCTGCCTGTCGACACTTAAAGTGGATTCTCGAACCGACGAAATTTTGCTTTCCGGCGCGAAAACGAAGAAAATCTAGAATTGCGGCCCGACAAAACCTAATGTGGAGCGTTAACCATGAGACTTCTTCTGCCGGCGATCCTGATCCTGACCATTTCGGTCTCAGCGCAAGTCCCGTGTGCGGGCGAGAAAGTGTTCGGTCCGGAACCATGCGCCGGCGACGAACTCTCGGGCGATGAAAAAGATCTGATTCGCCTGATCAATGACTACCGCGCGGCAAATCGCCTGCCCGCGGTACAGACGTCAGACGCGCTCAGCGCCGTTGCGAACCGCCATCTTCTCGACATCACGCAGAACATCGGGAAGCTGACGCACGGCTGGAGCAACTGCCCGTATGATATCGCAAATCCTTCAACATGGAACTGCATGATGGCGGCACCGGTGAGGCTCCGTTCGGGCTATGCCGGAAACGGGTTCGAGAATCTGTATCACAATCTCTATGCCGCGGCGACGCCGGCGGCGGCCCTCGATGGGTGGAAGAAGAGCTATTTCCACAATGCGCTGATCCTCAATCAGGATTCCTGGAAAGGAAGCAGATTCGATGCGTTCGGTGTCGCGATCAGCGGCGGTTGGGCGGCGATGTGGTTCGGTTCGAGCCGCGATTCCGACGTCGATCTGAACAAGCAGATAAAGGGACTCGGCGTGAGTTACGATCGTGTCGTGGCGGGACTGACGGATGTATTCAAGATCGAAAAGGAGTCGACGGTCGGAGATTTCGAAAAATGGCTCGGGACCTCTGATGACAAATCCCTGGCGCTCGAGATCCATGGGCGCGAATCGGATGTTTCGGAGACGAAGATCGGCATCACCGCGCGGCTCACCAAGCGCTCTCAGATAAGCGCCGAAAGCCGGGAAGCGATCCTTACTTTTCTCAAGAATCTCGGGTCCGAGTGGTTGGGACGGGAAAAGTGGTTTGACGACGGATTTGCGAAACTGCTCAAAAATCCCCGCGTTCCGGTCATCGCGAACGTGCAGAACCGGACCTTCGTGATGAAACTCGACGCGTCGAAGGGTCTGACCGTGACAGTCTCGCCCGCGGCCCGCGCGCAGGCACGCGAACTCTAGATCAGATTAGACGTTTCTTGACGTCCGCGAGGATCTCTCGGGCTTCCTCACCCGACATCGATTCGACGTTGAGGTCGCGGAGTTCGTCGATGACGCTTTCGTTCGTCACCGCAAACAGGGAAACCTGCGTCGCCGCGCGCGCCGAACCGGCCCGCCCGATCGCGTTCGCTTCGGGAGATTCGGCGGGCGCCGCATCCCGGAACACCGCAAGTTCGTATTTTTCGAGTTTCTCCAGAACACTTCGCGCCCGTTCGATCACCTTCGGCGGAAGCCCCGCAAGTTTGGCGACCGCGATCCCATAAGATTTCGATGCCTTTCCTTTCTGCAGCTTGTGCAGAAACACGACGTCGCCGTCGCGTTCGGCGGCCGTGACCTGAAAGTTGCGCGCGCCCGGAAGGTTCTCGGCAAGCTCGGTAAGTTCGTGATAATGCGTGGCAAAAAGCGTCTTGGCCGAGTGCTCGGGCGAATTGTGCAGGTATTCGGCGACCGCCCACGCGATCGACAATCCGTCGAACGTTGACGTTCCGCGCCCGATCTCGTCGAGCAGGATCAGGCTCCTTGGCGTCGCGTTGTGGAGGATGGTCGCGGTCTCGGTCATTTCGACCATGAACGTAGAACGCCCGCTGGCAAGATCGTCCGACGCCCCGACGCGCGTCCAGATGCGGTCCACGAGCGGAAGCCGCGCATTCGTCGCGGGTACGAACGAGCCGATCTGCCCGAGGATCTGGATGATCGCTATCTGCCTGAGCAAAGTAGACTTACCGCCCATGTTCGGGCCGGTGATGATGAGCAGTCTATCGGTCGAATTGTTGAGATAAACGTCGTTCGGGATGAATGTTTCGCGGAGGAAAGCCTCGACGATCGGATGGCGGCCGTTCTTGATGGCGATCTCGTCGCCGTCATGAAGAACCGGTGCGACGTAATTGCGCCGGGAAGCGGTTTCGGCGAGCGAAGAAAGCGCATCGAGCGCGGCGATCGCCCTTGCCGTCGACTGCAGTTCCGGCGTGACCGCCTTGACCCGTTCACGTACTTCCTGAAAGATCGCCGTCTCGAGCCTGACGATCCGTTCTTCCGCTCCGAGAACCTTCTGTTCCCACTCTTTGAGTTGGGGCGTCGTGTACCTTTCGGCGTTGGCGAGCGTCTGACGGCGTTCGTAGTCTTCGGGGACCCTCGAGATGTTGCCCTTCGAAACCTCGATGAAGTAGCCGAAGACGTTGTTGAACTTGATCTTCAGGTTGCCGATTCCGGTGCGGGCGCGTTCCGCTTCCTCGAACCCGGCGATCGTCTGCTTTCCGGAACGGCTGAGATCGCGGAGTTCGTCGAGTTCCGGGCTGAATCCGTCGCGGATGACCCCTCCGTCGTTCAGGTTGAGCGGCGGATCGTCGGCGATCGCGTCCCCGATCAGCTTTACTGTTTCGGGGAGTTCGCGCAGATTCTCGGTGACGACACGGAGCAGAAGGCTTCCGGCATCAGCCAGGGCCGATCTCAGTTCGGGTACGACGCCGATCGATCGGCCGAGAGCCAAAAGGTCGCGGGCCGTCGCCGAACCTAGGTTGAGCCGACCGACGAGCCGCTCGAGGTCTGACACTTCCTTAAACAAATACTTTAACTTATCGCGAAGAACCGGATCGAGCAGTTCCGAAACGGCTCCGAGCCTCGATTCGATCTCCGACCGCCGGATCGACGGACGCAGGAGCCACGATCTCAGCAGGCGCGCGCCCATCCCGGTGACGGTATTGTCGATGACCGAGAAAAGACTCCGCTTCGGGCTTTCGCCGCGCGATTCGACAAGTTCGAGGTTCCGTACCGTAAGGGAATCGAGAACCATGTGATCGTTCTCCGCGATGAACCGGATCTCCGAAATATGGCCGGCCGCCGACCGTTGCGTCTCGCGCGCGTACCGCAGGCAGGCTCCCGAAGCTCGCAGAGCCTGCATATGTGCCTGTATTTCGTACGAAATAAGCTCCCGTACTTGAAGTTGTTCCTTAAGTAAGGCTTCGGCGTCGCTCGGATCAAAGTGCCAGTCATCGGTCGCGGTCAGCGAGGGGCCGCCCGAATTCAGGCCGGTCGGGTCGCCGGACGCATCAAAAGCTGTCAAACCGGCGCCGCCGTTTCGGCCGAAAGCGCCTTCGACGAGCACCCGAAGGGATTCCGGAAAGAGAAGTTCGCGCGGGGCGTAGCTTTCGATGTCCGCGCAGGTCTTTGACCAGGAGTTGACACCGGCATGTTCAGTGGCGAAAAACTCGCCGGTCGAGAGTTCGAGCAGGGCGAGGCCGAACGAATCACCGGCGCCGCAAACCGCCGCCAGATAGACCGATTCCCGCGTATCGACGAGCTGCGGGTCGATCGCCGTTCCCGGCGTGATGACGCGCACGACATCGCGATTGACGAGTTTCACGCCCTTGCCGGCTTCTTCGGTCTGTTCGCAGATCGCGACCCGGAATCCCTTGCGGACGAGTCTCGCGATATAGGTCGCGGCGGCGTGGTGCGGCACCCCGCACATCGGTATCGGGTTCGAGGAGTCCTTCTGGCGCGCGGTCAGCGTGATCTCGAGTTCGCGCGACCCGACAACGGCGTCCTCGTTGAACATTTCGTAGAAATCGCCGAGGCGGAAGAACAGGATCGTCCCCGGGTATCGTTTCTTGATATCGAGATATTGCCGGTACATCGGCGTCGGGTTATGCATGTGATCGGTTCGAGGTCAAAAGTGTAGCGCAAACGGCCGTCAAACTTAAAGGGCGCGCCGCGAACACTGTCCAACAGGTGCCGGATTTGCTAAGATGCTGTTTCTTGAGGTATTTTGTAGGTTATTTTTGTCCAAATCCGGCGGCGTGAAGTTTTCAAGAAACCAATCGATTGCGGCCCGAATCAAACGATTCCAACCGAGTCCCCCTGTGAGAAAAATAAGTTCGGAGTTTGATGTTATGAACGCGGTACGAGTTATTTTTTCGATTTTCATCGTGGTCCTGGCGTGCCAGACCGCTCTTTTTGCACAGGTTCCGCAGACGGATGGCCGCAAGGACGAGCATTACCGGATCGGCTACCAGGACGTCCTCGAGATCAGTGTTTTCAGGCATTCGGACCTCAACACGCGGGTCGGGATCAACCCCGACGGCACGATCGTATTGCCGCGGGCGACAAAGCCGATCGAGGCGTATTGCAAGACCGAACGGGAACTGAAGGCGATCATTGAAGAGGACTACAAGAGCTTTCTCAAGAATCCCTACGTCAACGTGGTCGTCGCCGAACAGCGTTCCCAGTCGTACGGCGTGATGGGCGCGGTCGAGAAACCCGGCAATTTCTTCGTCAACCGCCGCGTTCCGCTGCTCGAGCTGCTGTCGTTCGCCGGCGGACCCAACAAAGAGGCAGGATCGCGCCTTCTGGTCGCGCGGCTCGGAAGCGCGGCGGCCTGCCGGATCGGCACGGAGAGCGCGCCGAATCCCGAGAAGTTCGAACTGATGAACTTCAAGATCCGCGACGTGCAGGAAGGCAAGAAGAACCTCGTGATGGAGCCGGGCGACGTCGTTTCGGTACTCGAGTCCGATTCGATCTTCGTCTATGGAAACGTCAACAAGCAGGGCGAGGTCAAGGTCAAGGAACCGCGGACCCTGCGCCAGATAATCGCGTCGGCCGAGGGATTTTCGGCTTCGGCGAAAAAGGACAAGATCCGAGTCTTCAGGCAGAAGGCCGACGGCTCCGACTGGGAGGAGTTCACCTACGACATAGGCGATATCGAGAAGGGGCGGATCGCGGATCCGTTCCTCCTGCCGAGCGACATCGTCGCCGTGTCCGAAGACAAGTTCCAGGCGATCCTCAAGAAGGTGACGGACGGAGTGACGAGCGGATTCGGAAACCTCCCGATCCTGATCAAGTAGCCGCAAGGACGATCGTATGAAAGAAAGTCGCGAGATCATCAAGAAACCGGCTCCGGAACGGACCGACATCGAACGGCCGTACCCGATGGACATGCCGCAGCCGGGCGGCTACGGCGCCTACCGCGAGCTTTATGCGTCTGAAGGGATGCAGCTCATGGATTACTGGCGCGCGATCCGCAAACGGCTCTGGCTCGTCATCGGGCTGACCGTCCTGGTGACCACGCTGACGGCGATCTACATGGCGCGCCGGCCGAGCATCTATCAGGCGACGGCGACGGTTCAGGTCGATCTCGAGCAGACCAATCCGGATCTCGTCACGAGCGAACGCCGGGTCAGCGTCACGAATCCCGATCCCGCTTACTTCAACACGCAGCTACAGCTCCTGACGAGTGAAACGCTGCTGCGGCGTGTCGTCAGGGAACTCAATCTCGACAGCAACAAGGAGATCCAGTCGGCGCGCGCCGAGGAGTCGACGTCCGCGTGGCGCGGGTTCCTCAAGGCGATCGGGCTGGCCAACGACGGAAAGAAAAAGGACGACAAGAACGGCGATTCGGCGCTGACCTCGAGCAGCGACGAAATGGCCGAAGCCGTCCGGCTCGCGCCCTATATCGAGATCATCCGCAAGAACCTGAGCGTCGATCCCGTTCGCGAATCGCGGCAGACGGTCAAGGAAACGCGTCTGATAAACGTCTCGTTCCGGCATTCGAATCCTGATCTCGCGGCTGAAGTCGTCAACGGCATCGCCGAGGTGTTCACGAAGCAGAATCAGGAAAAGCGCTCCGGTTCGAGCAAGAAGACGAGCGATTTTCTCGAAGAACGCATCACCGACCTGCAGACGCAGATCAAGAACGACGAGGTGAAACTGGCCGAGCTCAAGAACAGTTCCGGGATAATCAATCTCGATGAGCAGACGACGATCGTGCTCCAGCGTCTCGAGGGCCTGAACAAACAGTTGCTCGACGCGGAGAATCTGCGGAAGAACGCCGAGGCCCAGTACAACGCCGTCAAGAACTCGACGGAGCAGCTGAATTCGCTGGCCGAGGCGGAGGTCATCCGCTACACGACCGAGCGCGAGAACGACATGCGTACGCTCCGCAACCGCGTTCTGGAGCAGACGACGCAGCTCCGGGCCGAACGCGAGAAGCTTCTCGTCGAGTACCAGGTTTCGTCGCCCGAGGTGCAGGAGATCGACAAGAAGATCGAAACGCTCAATGGCGGCCTCAAGGAAGCGCAGGAGAAGAACGAGAAGGATCTCAGCGATTTCAGGAAGCGGGCGTCGCAGACGATCCTCGACAACCTGAAAACGAAGTTCGCCCAGGCTAAGGGGCAGGAAGACAAGGTCCGGGCGGCCTTCAACGAACAGTACAACACGGCACAGACCCAGAACGGCGCGGCGATCAATATCCGCCTTCTCGAACAGAATCTCGAAACGAACAAGGGGTTCCTGAAGGATCTCAACCAGCAACAGAGCTCGAACGTCATCGTCTCGCAGGGGTCCGATAATAATATTTCGATCGCCGAGATCGCGATCCCCCCGGACGTGCCGATCGCTCCGCGGCGGCTGATGACCGTTTTTGCGGCACTTATCCTCTCGACGCTCTTCGGCGCCGGTCTTGCGCTGTTCCTCGAGTATCTCGACGACACGATCCATTCGACCGAAGAGGTCGAAAGTCTCCTGCAGCTTCCGGCGCTGGCCGCGATCCCGGCGATGGATTCAATGCCGAAGAGGCGACTCTTGCTCGTCGGCGCCTCGGACGAGCCGGAGACAAAGCCAAACAACGAACTGCTGATCAATAACGATCCGCGCTCGTCGCTCGCCGAAGCCTATCGACAGCTGCGGACATCGATCCTTCTCTCGACCGCGGGTCATGCGCCGAAGTCGCTTCTGATCACGTCGAGCCTGCCGGCTGAAGGGAAAACGACGACCGCGGTCAATACCGCGATCAGTCTCGCGCAGACCGGAGCGAAAGTTCTGGTGATCGACGCCGACATGCGGCGTCCGCGTCTGCACAGCGTTTTCGGGATCAGCAACGCGCAGGGACTCAGTACTTTGCTCTCGAGCACGATGGACGAGCAGGAGGTCGTCGGAACGGTCCAGTACGACGAGGATTCAAAGCTTTATCTCCTTCCGTCGGGACCGATCCCGCCCAATCCGGCCGAACTGATCGGGTCGGAGCAGATGTCCGGACTGCTCAAGATCATGCAGGACAATTTCACCCACGTGGTCGTCGATTCGCCGCCGATCGCTTCGTTCACCGACGGCGTTCTGATCGCCTCGATGGTCGACGGCGTCATTCTCGTCGTCCATTCGGGCAAGAGTTCGCGGCAGGTCGTCAAGCGTGCCCGCCAGTTCCTGCAGGACGTCGGCGCGAAGATCTTCGGCGTCGTTCTCAACAACGTCAATCTGCGCTCGCAGAACGACTATTATTACTACCAGTCGTACTACCATCAGGACTACTATCGTCACGATGACGAAGCTCAATGAGCGCCATCGGGAAGCAAGCGAGAGTTGAGATTGTCACGCCGGTGCATAACCGGCGTGATATTACTTTGCAGTGTCTGCGAAGTCTCGCTCGGATCGATAAGACGGGACTTGACGTTCATGTGATCGTCGTCGACGACGGATCGACGGACGGCACGAGCGATGCATTGCGCGCCGAGTTTCCGGAGGTCGAGATCGTTGCCGGCGACGGCAGTCTGTGGTTCACCGCCGGCACCAACCGCGGGATCGAAGCCGCGTTGCGGCACAACCCGGACTTCGTGCTGACGATGAACGACGATCAGGTGTTTGACGGGGAATTTCTGCAGCGCATGGTCGCCACCGCGCGGCGTCACCCGCGATCGGTGGTCGGCGCGCTTCTTTTGCTGTGGGACGAGCCGCACCGCGTTTTTCAGGTCGCGCCGCGTTGGGAGACATTTTCGGGTGGATATCGGCACTGGGTTCAGCAAACGGTCTGGACGGTGCCCGAATCGCCGTTCGAGGTGGAGCTGATCGTCGGGAACTGCGTGCTTTTTCCGGCGGAGGCGATCCGCGAGAACGGCCTGATGGACGAGAAACGGTTTCCGCACTACGGCGACGCCGAATATACGCCCCGCATGCGCCGAAATGGCTGGAAACTGCTGATCGAGCCCGCCGCACGCGTCTTCTGCCAGCCCAACAATCCGCCGCCGCGCGTCCGAAAAATGAGCGCCCGAAAGCTCTTCAAGACGCTTTTCGTCGATCTCGGGAACGCGCACAGTCTGCGGCGCCGGTTTCTCGCCAATTGGCACGGAGGCCCTTCGCGGCTCGAAGCGCTGGTGGCGTTTCCAGTGTTCTTTGCCAGATGGGCCGCCGGACGGAATGTCGAGGGCGATTATGCGCACTCGATTCCCGAGCCTCCGCTGAAGGAAACGTTTTCGGGGAAGACCGTTGATTGATCAGGGTTTGAGCTCGTCCAGCCAGTAATCGACCATCTCGTCGAGCATCGTTTCGAACGTGTATCGCGGGTTCCAGCCCGTCGTCCGCCGCAGCTTCGACGAATCGCCTTTCAGATTGTGAAGTTCCTCCGGCCGCAGATAGCGTTCGTTGACGAAAACGAGCTTCTGCCAGTCGAGTCCGAGCCGGCCGAAAACGTATTCCACCAGATCCTGGACGCTTTTGGAGATGCCGGTCGCGCAGACAAAGTCGTCGGGCGCGTCAAGCTGCAGGATCTGCCACATCGCTTCCACGTAATCCCGGGCATGGCCCCAGTCACGCGTTGCCTGCAGGTTTCCGAGTTCGAGCCGCTCGGCGAGCCCGTAGTGAATGCGGACCGCCTCCTTGCAGACCTTGTTCGTCACGAAATTCGTTCCGCGACGCGGACTCTCGTGGTTGAACAGGATCCCGTTGCTCACGAACAGCTTGTAGGCGTTGCGGTAATTCCTGGCGAGATGGTACGAGAAGACCTTGGCGCAGCCGTAAGGCGAGACCGGGTTCATCGGCGTCGTCTCGCGCTGGAAGCCGTCCGGATCGATCGTATTTCCGAACATTTCCGACGACGACGCCTGGTAGACGCGGATGTCCGGTTTCATCAGGCGGACCGCCTCGAGGACGTTCACGGTGCTCACGCCGGTCGCGTGCGCGGTGTAGATCGGCTGGTCGAACGAGATCCTGACGTGGGATTGCGCGGCAAGATGGTAGAGCTCGTCGGGCCGGGTTTCCTTGATGACGTAAACGAGCGACGAGAGGTCCGTGATGTCGGCGTAGTGCAGCCGGATGCGATCGCGGATGTGCTCGATGCGGGTCGTCTGCGTCTCGGCGACCGAATTGCGTTTGAGTATTCCGAATACTTCGTAGCCTTTTTCGAGCAGGAATTCGGCGAGATAGCTGCCGTCCTGGCCGTTGATGCCTGTAATCAGGGCCTTCTTCATATTATTGAATGTTCTTTATAGTAGTCGTAAACTTTCTTGATACCGTCAGTTAGCTCAGTAAACCTAAAGTCGGGAATGAGCGCACGAAGCCGGGCATTCGAGACGTCCTTCCGAAACTGTCCATCCGGCGAGACGTTGTCGAAGACGAGTTCGAGGTCGGACCTTCCGCATGCTTCGAGAGCGATCTCGGCGATCTCGCGGATCGTCCGGTTCTCATCGACCGCGACGTTGAACGAATCCGTCAGATCCGTGTCGATGCAATGCCGGATCACCCGCGCGAGGTCACCGCCGTACATGAATTGGCGCAGCGGAGTGCCGGTCCCGAGCAGCCGGATTTCGTTCCGGCCTTCACGTTCCGCTTTAATGATCTTCCCCAAAAGTGCTGTCAGATAATGACTTCGCTGTTCATCCACTTTATCAAACTCGCCGTAAAGATTGCACGGGATCAGATAGTTGTACCGGAGGCCGTACTGTTTCGCGTAAGCGTCGATCTGGACGGCGAGCGAGCGCTTGGCGATCGCGTAAGGGAAGTTCGTGCTCTGCGGTTCTCCCTTGTGAAGGTCCTCTTCGCGCAGCGGATACGTCGGATAAGTGTCGGGATAGATGCACGTCGAAAGCACGGCCGTGAGACGCGGAACATCGTTCAGCCGGGCGTATTTGAGCAGCAGCGTGTTCATCAGCAGGTTGTCCTCGATGAATTCCGCCGGATAGCCGATATTCTCGATGATCCCGCCGACTCGGGCCGCGAGATGGACGATATGGTCCCATCCGCGCTCGCAAAGTCTCTTGACGTCGGCCTCGCTTCTGAGGTCGTAGTCCCGTGAAGACAGGTATTCTGCTTCCGGGAGGATCTGGCGCAAATGTCTTCCGACAAGCCCGGAACCGCCCGTCACCGCGATCTTCTTCATAGTTCAAACGATACACATTTTGAAAGGGGCGGACAAGTTGCAGGATCGAGTAGACATTTCGATTAAAATCAACAAGTTAGGCGGTTTCGCAAGACAGTCGGCGGTGATTTTGGTAGAATTCCGACTTCGATTCCCCGTAGCTATAAATTACTTTAACTGTCGCCGGGCCGACACCTAGAGATCACTTGAACCCTGAAAGCCGAGAACTCGCGGCACCCCGACAAATCGTGTTTGCTTGGAACTACCTCGAATGGGGCGGCGCCCAAATGTATTTTCTCGGGATCGCGCGGCGGATCAGCGACCGCGCGTCGGTACGCTTCGTTTTGCCGAAGGGAACCGGCCGGCAGTTTCTCGACTTTTGCGAGGGCGCGGGATTTGAGGTCGAGTTTCTGAAGCATCACGCCGACCTGCAGCCGGCTGTCGGTCCGGTCCGGAAACTTGAGCGTCACTACCGCAAATTTCGTTGCGAGTTCGAGTTGGTGAGACGCCTGCGCCGCTTCGCGCCGGAGGAAACAGTGATCCACGTCGAGCTTTCGCCGTGGCAATCGATCGTCGCGCTCACCGCGCTCGCCTCGCGTTTCGCGACGTTCTCGACGATGCACAATCGCCTTCCGGACGTTCCCGGCTGGCGGAAAACGCTGTGGCGGTGCAAATTCCGGATCGCCTCGATGCTCCGTCGCTACACGCTCTTCGCGTCCAATGCGGACGCCCGTCAGAGCCTCTACGGCGTCGCTTCCGGCGATTGGGCGGAGAAGGTTCCGGTGACGTACACGAACGTTGATCCGGACGAGATCGCCGCGACATCGGCCGCGCGTCGGAACCGGCGCCGGGAATTTGGGATCCACGAGGCGGCGTTCCTTGTCGTCACGGTCGGTCAGTTCATCGACCGAAAGGGCCGCTGGGAAACGGCCGAAGCGGCCGCGATCCTGCGTGAACGCGGCGAAAATGTTGTGTTTGTGTGGGTTACGAATTCCGAGATCGACGCCGCCGGCAGTCAGCGCCTGGCATCTACGGGCGCCGGCGAATCTTTCCGTCTAATCCGGTCCGAGGACG
>JAKOSS010000496.1 GCA_029777145.1 Acidobacteriota bacterium
AGACCGGTGACCGAGAACGCGATCGAGACCGCGATTATCAAAAGTGCTTTTTTCATAGGTTCGCTAATTGTTATCCAGTTTGAGCGGCTTGTCGACCGTCGGCCGCGTCGCCCGGTTGGCGAGTTCCCAACCGGTTGCGAAGATCGTCCGCACCGTTTTTTCCATTGCCTCGAAATTGATCTTCTCGACCGAATCGCTCACCTGGTGATAATCGGCGTGGCTTCCGTCCATGTAGAAGATGATCGGAATTCCCTTCCGCGCGTAGTTGAAATGGTCGGAGCGATAGAAGAACCGTTCGGGATCGTTCGGATCGTCGTACTTGTAGTTGAAATTCAAGTTGAGAAACGCCTTGTTCGTCGCCTCGCTGAGATCGCCGAGTTCCGTGCTCATCATCCGCGAGCCGATGAGAAAGATCTCGTTCGGTTTCGGAAGCTGTTTGTTCTGCGGGTGGTTCTCGTCGCCCGGATTTTGGTAGCGGCCGATCATGTCGATGTTGAGCTCGGTGATGATCGACCCGATCGGAACCGTCGGATGATCCGTGAAATACTCGCTGCCCCAAAGGCCTTTTTCCTCTCCGGCATGCCAGATGAATAGGAGCGAGCGCTTCGGTTTCTGCGCCGATTTCGAGAATGCCTCGGCCATCGCGAGGACCGATACCGTACCCGATCCGTCGTCGTCGGCGCCGTTGTAGATCTTGTCCGGCCCCGGCGCGTTCGGATTCATCCCGACGTGATCGTAGTGCGCGCCGATCGCGACATACTCGTTCTTGAGAACCGGATCAGAGCCTTCGAGGATGCCGATCACGTTTTTCGTGAACGTATCCTCCGACTTTACCCCAACGCGGAGGCTCATCGTTTTTGAGGCGAGTTCCATCGGATCGCCGAACTCGGTCTGTGCGATCTGTTGGAAAACGGCCGAAGCGCTGAACTTTTCGCCCTGAAAAAGCGCCTGCAGCAACCGCGGGTGAGCGGTGACGATCGGGATCGTGATCGAGCTGCCTGATCCGAAGGATATCGATCCGGTTTGCGTCTGCGTGTTGCGGATACTTCCCCAGGCGGCGATCGTGTTGAAATTCGGAAACTGGATCACCGCTCGCGCGCCGTGGGCCTGCGCGTAAAGCGGCGGCGAAGACCAGTCGACGCCCGGCGTACCCTGAAGGTCTCTGAACGTGACGCCTTTCGGGAGACTATTCGCGACGACGACGATCTTGTCTTTGACGTCGATACCGTCGTACGCGTTGATGTTCTTAGATTTCACGACCCAACCGTGGCCGACGTAAACGATCTTGCTCGCCGGCACAACGCCCGCATTATAGGTCGCGTAAAAGTCGTCGCCGTAGTTGAAAGTCTGACCGTTCACGTCGACGCTCGTCGTCGCCGGGTCGATTCGGTTTCTTTTGAGCGGCACTTTTTGGAAGAACGTTCCGTCGGCTCCGCCCGGTTTGAGTCCCCACGCCTTGAGATGAGAGGCGATGAACAACGCGGCGATGTCGAGCCCGCGCGACGGGGTGTCGCGGCCTTCGAGTTCATCCGAGGCGATGAATTCGAGAAAGTTCCGAAGCTGCGCGGCGGTTATCCCGTCGGTGTTTCCGAAGCGCGGTGCGGTCGTTGCGGCGGCCGGGCGGTTGCGCGTCTGGGCCGAAAGCGGAATCGCCGCCGACCAGACCACGAGCAAGAGTACGAAAGCGGTAAATTTTTTCATGGATATTCAGAAACTATTCGGACCCGCGGTTCCCGCGCGGTCACTATGATCTGCCGGTGAAGGATAAGCTAAAAAACACCGGCCGACCTACTTCCCGTCTCTCGCCACGGTAGCCGCAAGTCCGAATTCGTCACTTCCGTTCGCGGAAGTGCTTTTTATGGAGTAGCTTGCAAATTGGTCGGGCGCTCCGGCAATCATATGGGTAGCATTATGTCCTGTTCCCATCAGCCAATCCACACGATCTGTTGCCTCGCCTGAACGCCCGCTACGGACGGAAGTTCAACCGACGACGATCACCCAGTTGCGCCAGCAAATGATCACCGAGACCGCCAGAAATATCAGCGTTGTCGAATTCAGTTTGCTTCGCACGGGGTCATCCTCCAATTCGGTTTTTTCGTCCGCATGCAATTTACGGCATGCGCGATGCAAGAGATCCCGATTTGTGACGAAGCGAAGGATTTTGTGATGAGTTGCGTTAACGAGGGCTTATTTGCCGAATTTTGGCGGATCGGGCGGCATCTCGAAAGTATCGAGTTCGGCTTCCGGAAGCCATTTCCGTGAGACCTTCCGGGCAAGGAGATGGATCAGGTACGCGTTCAGCCAGGAGAAAGGCACAAGAAACCAGAGCAGAACCCGCGCGCCGTCGTGGATGAGGACCCAGGCAAAGACGAGCGTCAGAACGCTCCAGGGCAAGGTCAGCAGCAGGCTCAGGCCGCTGCTCCATCCCAGGCGCCCTTCGCCCGCTGTCAGATAGAAAACTGCCACACAGACCGCGAGGTAAATGATCGACGGGCCGAACTTGACGACTTTGTGTGCCAATCGCGATTGGGACCGGACTCCGCCGTGGTGTTGACCGGCGGAGCCCGGAATCCGGAGTTTACGGGAAGATCCCCAGTTCCATGTAGCACGACGCCACCTTATCGATGGCATTGATGAATGCTGCGGTCCGAAGATTGTCAACCTTCGGATTGCCCAGCTTGATCTCGCGGATCTGGTGATACGCCGAGATCATCGTTTCCTCGAGACCCGAGTAAACGAGGTCCTGTTCGTCCGCGCCGCGGGCGACGACCTTTCGCTCGTCAGCCGTCAGCGCACGGCCGGTCTCGCGCTCGACGATCGACAGGATCTTGTCATACGCACCCTGTTCGAACCGCTTGCCCATACGTCCGAAACGCACGTGCGAGAGATTCTTGAGCCATTCGAAATACGAGACCGTGACGCCGCCGGCGTTGATATAAACGTCGGGGACGACCATGATTCCCTTCGCGTCGAGGATCGCTTCCGCGTCGGCGGTGATCGGGCCGTTGGCCGCCTCGCCGATGATCTTCGCTTTGACGCGCGGTGCATTCTCGGCGGTGATCTGATTCTCGAGCGCCGCCGGGATCAGGATGTCGCATTCGAGTTCGAGCGCGGCTTCGCGCGAGGCGAGTTTCGTCGCGCCCGGGAATTCCATCATCGAACCGTACGTCTTCCGGAATTTCATGACCTCTTCGAGATCGATGCCGTTCTCGTTGAAGATCGCACCCTCGTATTCGGCGAGCGCGATGATCTTGGAATCGGCTTCACGGAAGAATTTCGCGGCGTGGTAACCGACGTTGCCGAGTCCCTGAACGACGACCGTTTTGCCGGCCAGGCCGGTCGTCATCCCGATTGCCTTCATGTCCTCTTCGATCGAGCAGGCTTCCCGAAGTCCGTAAAAGACGCCGAGACCCGTGGCTTCCGTGCGTCCGCGGACGCCGCCCTGCGAAACCGACTTTCCGGTGACGCAGCCGAGCGCGTCGATCTGATCGCCGTGGAACGCGAGATACGTGTCGGCGATCCAAGCCATTTCGCGCGGACCGGTTCCGTAATCGGGGGCCGGAACATCGACCGCCGGACCGATGAAGTTCTTCTTGATCAACTCCGCGGTGTAGCGGCGGGTGATGCTCTGAAGTTCATCGACCGTGTAGTTTCGCGGATTGATCTTGACCGCGCCCTTCGCGCCGCCGAACGGAACGTCGACGATCGCACATTTGTAGGTCATCAATGTCGCGAGCGCGATGACCTCGTCCTGATTTGCCTCCTCGGAGTAGCGGATTCCGCCCTTGACGGGGAGTTTGTGATGACTGTGTTCGGCACGCCAGGCAGTGATTACTTCATAACTGTCGCCGCGGCGAACCGGAAATTGAAACTTGTAAACACTATTGCAGGTTTTGATCTGCTGCAGGAGTCCTTCCGCGTGTGCGGTAAGGGCCGCTGCTTTGTCGTAATATCGGTCGACACTGGCCAGAAAGCTGTGGCCGTCTTCCATTGCGCTCATATAACTTCCTCTTTTTGTATAAGAATTTGTAACACCTAAAGTTGTTTTTATTCTAGCGCAGATTCGCGGTCGCCGAAAGTGCGGATTATCAGCATTTTGCGGGCAAATGCGATTTGTTTCGGAGCGTTTCCGCCGGACTTTTCGGAACGCGGATTTTCGACCCGTTTGCGCCTGAACAAATTCACAACACATGATGCATCGTGTATACTTTTTCAGAATCCGAGCCGCGTTTCGATTGCAACTTGAGCCGTTTTCTTTTCATCTTTTGACATGTTTTCGGCCGGAGTCCCCGAAGTTGCTTCCGAGATTCAACCCGACAAATCTGCGAATGTCGCGGCCGTAGCGCGATCGCTCCGGTCGCTGGAGGAACCATGTATTTTCGATCTCGTTTTGTTCGTATCTTCACGTCGCTCGTGCTGGTACTGACGGTCGTCCTGCTCGCCTTCGGCGATACGATCCGCCTCAAGGACGGCAGCATCATCAAGGGAAGGATCATCAGCTTCGGCGACGGAAAGTTCACCGTTCAGATCGGCGAAGGACAGCGTCAGCGCCAGATGGTCTTTTTCGCCGACGAGGTCGAGTCGATCGAATTCGATGGAACGAACGGGATCTCGACCGTCAAGACGGTTTTGCCGACGCGGACGAACGTCAGCAATCCGACGACGAACCCGACTCCGACGCCGACACGATCGGTGGTGATCACCGACAACACGACGCAGCCGACTGCAACTCCGACACCGGTCCGGCCGACACCGACTCCGGTTTTCACCCCGGTGCCGACGCCGACACCGGTCCAGAACACGAAACCCAAACCGGTCGTGCTCAACGTCAAGGTACTCGCCGACAATACCGCGAACGGCTGGACGAACTCGCAATGGGTAGTCAAGAAAGGCCAGCGCATCAAGATCACGGCGCGCGGACAGGTCAATCTCGGCGGCGGGCGATTCTCGGGACCGGCCGGCATCAGTTCGCTTCCCGACAAGGACAAGCTGATCCCAGGCTCGCCGACCGG
>JAKOSS010000497.1 GCA_029777145.1 Acidobacteriota bacterium
CGCGCGCCGAAGGATTGAAGCTCAAGTACATCGCGAAGTTCGAGAACGGCAAGGCGTCGGTCGGGCTCGAACGGATCGGCCCGGACCACAACTTCGCCAATCTTTCAGGAAAAGACAACGCCGTGCTTTTCTACACGAACCGCTATTCCGATCTTCCGCTGGTCGTCAAAGGCGCCGGCGCCGGCGCGGACGTCACCGCCGCGGGAGTCTTCGCCGACATCATCCGCGCCGCGAGAAGGTAGACTGGAGCGCAAGCGTCCCGCTTGCATGGCCCGAAAGGCCAGAAGGCCGTTTGCCGCGGATTTCGCGAATGCCTCGAATCGGCACTTCGCTAGCGGGCCCTCTCTCCGAAACGAGCGCTCATTTTTAGCCGCGGATCACGCAGATCACGCGGATCAGCACCGTTCGCGGGAGCGAGCGCCCGTCTGCTACCCGCCGATAACGCGGATCAGCAAGTCAGTGACTCACGCTTGAGAGTCGCCCATTGCCGAAACGCGCACGAAGAAACGTGCCTTCTCTCCGAAGCGAGCCCGATTCCCACCGCGTACGATGCGACCGACGTTCAGTTTCAGAAATCCTCGAGTTCCTTCATGACCGCCGGGAAAAGCAGGCCGCGGATGCGTCTCAAGAACGAGATCGTGTCTGCGATCTCCCGGTCGTTGTCGGTGATCGAGTTCTCAATTTCCGCCAACAGTGAAGAATAGTCGCTTCGTTGCGCCTGGAGTTCGATCCGTCGCGTCCGTCGGGCGCCCTCGGCGTCGAATGTCCCGTTGAGTGCCCGGTCGATATTCTCGGGCTTGAGGTCCTCATCGATCTGAGCGATCCGACGTTTTGTCGCGACCTGACGCTCAACCAACTGTATCTTCAGCAGTTGCAGCGTTGAAAGACGTGCTTCACCGCGATTGAGAGCTTCGAAGGCGAAAAGCACGCGTTCTTGACGCTCGGATAGTTTGAGTCCCTGATTGCTTGAAAAGACCGATGCGAATTCGCGCATTGTCTTGGTCAATTCCGTGACGGCGTTTCCGATTCGGAATGTGTCGCTCGAGATCCTCGTCAGCGCAACGTTTGGATCGATCGTGACGGTTGTTTGTGATGAGCATTGGACTGTTACGGCCAAAAGAAAGGCCGCGCAAAGGAAAGGGCGCATTTGGAATCCTCCTTTATCGAATGAGACGTCGGTTCAGATCGTTTTGCAACCGCACTCTACACAGAGCGCGACAATTCGATTGTTCTTGGCTTCAATGTCGC
Organism: Acidobacteriota bacterium; assembly: GCA_029777145.1. The sequence continues at coordinate 1,249 of JAKOSS010000497.1, forward strand.
CGACCGGAGTCGGGCGAATGTGATAGAAAATTCGATGTCGTTGCAGGATCAAACGTTTCCCCGATGCCACAGACAAAAGTTTGAGCAATCGACCTTACGATTCCTGAAACGACGCTAAGCAACTAACGCATCGACGAACATATCGGCCATCTCGGTCGTGACGCAGAGCGGCGGCAACAGGCGCAAAACGCGGGGATCGCTTGAGGTTCCGGTGATGATGTTCTTCGCCAGGAGCTTGGCGTGGACCGGCTTGCAACTGTCGGCGAACTCGATGCCGAGCAGGCCGCCGCGGCCGCGGACGGAAACGACCTCTTCGACTTCTTTCAGACGCGTCCGCAGATAATCTTCAAACGCGGTGATGTTCTCGAGCATGCGGTCGTTCTCGATCGCTTCGAGCGTTCCGACGACCGCGGCCATCGCGAGCATTCCGCCGCCGAACGTCGTCCCGAGATCGTTTGTTTTCACGACGCCAGAAACGCGGTCGTTGACGAGGCATGCGCCGACCGGTATTCCGCTGCCGAGCGATTTTGCGAGTGAGACGATGTCCGGCACGACGCCGCCGGCGAGATCGCTGCCGGCAAAGAACCACGTTCCGGTGCGTCCGACGCCCGTCTGGACCTCGTCGAAGATGAGCATGATGCCGAGCTGGTCGCAGAGTTCGCGCAGTTCGACGAAGAACGACGGCGGTGCCTCGTAAACGCCGGCCATCGACTGGATCGGCTCGAGCATGATCGCGGCCGTTTCCATGTCGGCGACGGCGCGGACCGATTCGATGTCGCCCCAAACCGCCGAAACGTGCCCCGGAACGTTCGGTTTTCCGATCTCGCGGTATTTTCCCAAAAAGGTCGCCGAGATCGCGTCCGCCGTGCGCCCGTGAAACCCGCCGGTGAAGGTGATGACCTTGTCGCGTCCGGTCGCGAACCGCGCCATCCGCATCGCGTTCTCGTTCGCCTCGGTTCCGGAGTTGCAGAAGAAGGCTTTCGTCAGTTCGGCGGGCGCGAGCGAGACGAGTTTTTCGGCCGCCCGGGCGCGTGTTTCCGAATAAACCAGGTTCGAGTAGAACAGCACCTTTTCGGCCTGTCCCTTCAAGGCTTCGACGACGTGCGGGTGCGAATGGCCGGTCGCGCAGACCGCGTGGCCGCCGTACAGATCGAGATACTTTTCGCCCTCGCTGGTCCAAACCCACGCACCCGAACCGCGCTCGACGGCGATGTCCATCTTCGCGTAGGTTTCCACCTGAAACCGGTCTTCGGTTTCCTTAACTGACTGAAAATCCATATGTTTACTCTCGCCGCGAATTACTCCGATCTGCGAACCGGCGTTCTGTACCGTTATGCGCGACTTTCCGAAATAACTGATAGCTGATAGCTAATAGCTGACAGCACGCTGCGGACGAACTTTAAGACCGCAATCAGGCATGTCTTTCGTGATCCGCGCGAATTCTCAATCGCGTCCGTTGACGAACGTCAGGGCGTCGTTGTGGTTGATGACCGCATCGCGGTTCCGCGCGAGTGCCGTTTGGAACTTGTTGTTGAACTCTTCGTCCGCGTCCTCGAAATTGAGGAGGATGCGCGCCTCGTCGAACAATCCGAGCGCTTCGGATTCGGTCGAGGGACGGCGGATCGAGACCGCTTCGTCGATCAGCGCGATCAGCGCCGAGATCTTCCGGAGCCACGCGAAATGCTCGTTGTCGATGACGAGCTGGAAATAGTGATTGACGCTTTGAATACGTCCGTGCTCGGCCTCGTAATCGACCTTGGCCGCGTCGAGCAGCGTCTTGTGAAGGCGCAGCATCGACTTGCTCAGGTCCTTGAGCATCATCCGCGTCGCGTCGGTCAGGCTTTCATGTCCGTTCGGTTCGTCCATAAGAGGTTTATTTTAGAAGTTGCCGTCGGGATTGTTAAACGGACAGGGAAAGTTTGCTCGCGAATCACGCGAAAAGGCGCGAAAAGCGGGGCAGATGCCGCAGATGACTGGTTGGCTGAAGCGAACGGCGGTTCACGGATCGATCGCAAATCGCAAATCGCAAATGGATGGGGCCGCCTGAAGGTGGAACTCCAAACATTCCCAAATCCGAAATCCCAATTCCCACATGGCTACGGGTTTGTTCCGATCAAACGCAATCCGGTCGTTTCCTCGAGCCCGAACATGAGATTCATATTCTGAACGGCCTGGCCGGCGGCGCCTTTCACGAGATTGTCGATCGCCGAAAAGACCGCAATGCGGCGGCCGCGCGCGTGAACGGCGATGTCGCAGAAGTTCGTCGTTTTTACCCAGTTGATGTCGGGCGAACCTTCAACCATCCGCACGAACGGCGCGTCCGCGTA
>JAKOSS010000498.1 GCA_029777145.1 Acidobacteriota bacterium
ATTCGGCCACAGCGAGACCGTTTACAACGTCATCGACACGCGGCAATCGTACCCGCAAGAGGTTGTAAAGAAAGGCGTTGCGACGATCTTTCCGGATAAGGGCGAGTCCGCGAGCGTGCACTTGAGCTACGAGATGGTCGCGCTCAGCCCGGCGGCTGCCGAAGAACTCGGGTTCGAACTTTCTGACGAAGACCGCGCGAAGAGTTTCATCGAAATGTCGGGCCGAAAGGGACTCGGCGTGAAGGCCGACGATCTTATCGACCGGCTCGAAGCGGATGCGCGCAAAGAGGTTGAGACGCGTCATCGCGACATTTCCGAAGAAGAGAAATCACTGATCGCGCACCGGATCGCCGTCGGCGCGCTCCGCTATTTCGTCCTGAAGTTCACGAAGAACACGGTTGTCGTCTTCGACTTCAAGGAAGCGCTCTCGTTCGAAGGCGAAACCGGCGTCTACTGCCAATACACGGCCGTCCGGACAAACTCGATCTTCAAGAAACTCGAGGCCGGCGGTCTGGAAGCGGCTCGTGAACTGATCCGCGCACGATCCGACGAGGTTTCGGGCGTTTTCGGATCCGAACACGGGAACGATATCTGGTCGATGGCAGCACTCGCCGCGCGCCTTGATGAATCCGTCGCGGCCGGAGTCGTTTCGACGGAACCCGCGGTGGTCGCGAAATACTGTTTCGGATTGGCGAAGGCTTTCAACCTTTTCTATCACCATCACCGGATCATCGCCGAGGAAAACGCGGTCAAGCGCGCGGTTCTGGTCGTCGTCGCCGACATCACGCGGCGTGCGCTGACAGCAGGACTGAAAACGCTCGGGATCGAAGTTCCGGAAAGGATGTAGTTTGGCGAGCGAATTGCACTTAGCCGGATAGAGGTCGATTTGAGATTTATCGACCCGAAAACGCGAGGAGGATCCGGCGAAATGCGAAAAGCGGTTTGCAAAACGCGAAATGCCGAAGCTGAGTTGATCGGTCTGATCAGGAAAGCTCACGCCGGCGAACGCGCGGCGGCGCTGGCGTATCAGGGACACGCAAGGATCTTGAGATCGTCCGACGAGCGCCGCGCGGTCGAGAAGATCGAAGCCGACGAATGGCGCCACCGTAGCGAACTCGGTGCGATCCTCGGCAGTTTTCACGCTCGGCCGGCGGCGATCCGCGAGCTGACAATGCTCGTGATCGGTCGTGTGATCTCGATCGGATGCTTCGTTTGCGGTCGATTCGTCGCAACATATTTCGCGGCAATCCTCGAAACATCGAACGTTGCGGAATATGAGATCGCGGCCGAACTCGCCGCGATTCTGTCGCGGACCGATCTGGAATCGAAGTTCCGTGAGATGGCGCGCACCGAGGCCGAACATGAGCGCGTGCTGTACAATATGATCGAAAATGACCCGCGGCTGCGTGTTTTTGCCGCGGTCACGGGCCGCCCGTCGCGTGCGACGCCGCCGGTCCGCTGATTTGAAACTATGTTAATCGTCATGAAACCCGACGCGACGCCGGATGAAGTCGGCCGCGTCCTCGAGATCATCGAACATCTTGGATTTCGCCCGCATACGATGCCGGGCGCGTCGCGGACCGCGATCGGAATCACCGGCAACCGCGGCGCCGTCGATCCCGCACATTTCGAGAACCTTCCGGGAGTCGCGGATGCGATCCGCGTCACGAAGCCCTACAAGCTCATTTCGCGGGATCTTCGTCCGGAAAGGTCGGTGATCAAGGTCGGAAACGCGTCGATCGGCGGCGACGAACTCGCGATCATCGCCGGTCCGTGCGCCGTCGAAACCGTCGATCAGGTCTTCTCCGCTGCCGAGGCAGTCGCAAAGAGCGGCGCGAAGTTTTTCCGCGGCGGTGCGTTCAAGCCGCGAACGTCGCCGTATGCGTTTCAGGGCAAGGGCGAGGACGGATTGAAGATCCTAGCGGAAGTCCGTGATCGGTACGGACTGAACATCGTGACCGAAGCGATGGATGAACGCGGCGTCGATCTCGTCGAGAAATACGGCGACTGCATCCAGATCGGCGCGCGCAACATGCAGAACTTCTCGCTGCTGAAATACGTCGGCCAGACGCGCAAGCCGGTGCTCCTCAAGCGCGGATTGTCGGCGACGCTCGACGAGTTCCTGCTCGCGGCAGAATACGTGATGGCCGAGGGCAACTATGACGTCATTCTATGCGAACGCGGGATCCGGACGTTTGCGGACCACGCGCGGAACACGATGGACCTTTCGGTCGTGCCGGCGGTCCATCGCCTGACGCATTTGCCGATCATCGTCGATCCGTCGCACGGAACCGGCCGCAATTACATGGTGAATCCGCTCGCTCGGGCCGGAGTCGCGGTCGGGGCCGACGGCCTGATAATCGAGATCCATCCGTGTCCGGAAGAAGCGCTGTGCGACGGCGCGCAGGCGCTCACCCTCGGGCAATACGCGGAATTGTATGAGCAAGTGAACGCGATCCGAGCGGTCGTCGCCCAGCAGTCGCTCGTGGCGGCGGAAGCTTGACTGTCGGTACCACCTGCGTCAGCGGGTGGTAAATCCGGTCTGAACCGGGAGCGATAGCGACCGGCACATCAAGAGCGGGAGAGACGGAGAAAGGGCGAATGGGAGAAGACCACTCTCTCCCATTCGCCCTTCTCCCAATCACCCACTCTGTTTAATTTTATTTGTGAGCAACATGGTTTGATTTGCCGGTCGCTACCGCTCCCGGTTCTGACCAGCGAGCTGAGCCCTTGCCTGGGCGCGGTCGAGATTGTCCTTGACGACCTCGTATTCCTCGGCGGTTCCCTGCCAGCCTGAGACCGACTTGCTGGCTGCATCGAGCAGCTGTCTTGCATTTTCGGTATCGATCTCGTCAACGGTTTCCGCGACATCGGCCAGGATCGCGACCTTGTTGTTGCTGACCTCGACGAATCCGCCGGAGATCAGCATCCGGTCCGACTTGCCGTCACGCGTATACGTCAAAATTCCCGAACGAAGCGCCGAGATCATCGGAGCGTGGTTCGTCATGATGCCGACGTCGCCCGAAGACGACGGGATCGTGACCGATTCGACGGTTTCGTCGAGCACCTTCTTTTCCGGTGTTACGATTTCTAAATTCAACATCTTCACATTTTGGATTTTGGATTTTTGATTTTGGATTCTGGCACAAATCCAAAATCCAAAATCGCAAATCTAAAATCGGGCTAGGCTGCCGCCGCCATCTTCTTGGCCTTCTCACGCGCCTGCTCGATCGTGCCGACCATATAGAACGCCTGTTCCGGCATGTCGTCGCATTCGCCGTCGAGGATCGCCCGGAAGCCCTTGATCGTGTCGTCGACCTTGACGTACTCACCCTTGAGACCCGTGAACTGCTCGCCGACCGTGAACGGTTGCGAGAAGAAGCGCTGGATCTTGCGGGCGCGGGCGACGGTCAGCTTGTCGTCTTCCGAAAGCTCGTCGAGACCAAGGATCGCGATGATGTCCTGAAGGTCCTTGTAACGCTGGAGGATCTTCTTGACCGACTGCGCGGTGTTGTAATGCTCGTCGCCGACGATCTGCGGATCGAGAATACGCGAGTTGGATGCGAGCGGATCGACCGCCGGATAAATACCGAGCTCGACGATCTGTCGCGAAAGCGCTGTGACCGCGTCAAGGTGCGCAAAAGTCGTCGCCGGTGCCGGATCGGTGTAGTCGTCCGCCGGAACGTAAACGGCCTGGATCGAAGTGATGGCGCCGGTCTTGGTCGAAGTGATGCGTTCCTGCATTTCGCCCATTTCCGTCGCGAGGTTCGGCTGGTATCCAACCGCCGACGGCATGCGGCCGAGAAGTGCGGACACTTCGGAACCGGCCTGCGTGAAGCGGAAGATGTTGTCGACGAAGAACAGCACGTCGTTCCCCTGATCGCGGAAGTACTCGGCGACGGTCAGTCCCGACAGCGCGACGCGGAGACGCGCTCCCGGCGGTTCGGTCATCTGCCCGTAAACGAGCGCAACCTTCGAATCCTTGATCGAATCCTTGTCGACCTTGCTCAGGTCGAACGCGTGGTTCTCTTTGAAATCGGTCATGAACTCGTCGCCGTAACGGATAACCGACGATTCGACCATTTCGCGCAGAAGGTCGTTGCCTTCGCGCGTGCGCTCACCGACACCGGCGAACACCGAGTAACCTTCACGGCCCTTGGCGACGTTGTTGATCAGCTCCATGATGAGAACCGTCTTGCCGACGCCGGCTCCGCCGAACAGACCGATCTTTCCTCCGCGAAGGAACGGCTGGATGAGGTCGATGACCTTGATGCCCGTTTCGAACATCTCGAGCCGCGTCGACTGTTCGTCGAACGGCGGCGCATGACGGTGGATCGAATAACGCGTATCGGTGACGAGTTCACCGAGTTCATCGACCGGATCGCCGATGACGTTCATCACGCGTCCGAGCGTCGCCGCTCCGACGGGAACCGTGATCGGCCCGCCCTGATCGATAACCTTCATGCCGCGGACCATACCGTCCGTCGGAAGCATCGAGACCGCGCGGACGCGACCCTCGCCCAAGTGCTGCTGCACCTCGGCGATGACGTCGATCGTCGTTTCGACATCGAATCCCTCGCTCGTGATGCGAAGGGCCTGATAGATCGGCGGTAAATAATTGTCTGAAAATTCAACGTCAACAACCGGACCGATGACCTGTACAACCTGTCCGATTTGCTGTGTGCCGTTATTAGCCATTTATTCTTGTTCGACTCCTCTGATAGAAACGAATTTGGTAGTTATAACAAAGGAGAAAGGTTAACATATTGCTCAGATGAAACGCAAAGTTCGCTTGTGAAATTGTGCGCGTTCGGGAACCGGCCCGAAACAGCCTTGTAACGGTCATTTGATTGACACCGGATGCACCTTTTAGTAGCCTCGCAAAAAGAAAGAAATACGGGTTACTGACGCATTTGAACAATCCACGAAAGATCGAACTTCCGCCGCAAGGCCTTAAGACCCTCTTCGGGGTTCAGGATCAGAACATCAAGTATCTCGAAACGCTGCTCGACGTCTCTATCGGGGCGCGCGGCAACGAGATCATGCTCGACGGCGATCCGCGCGACATCGCCGCGGTCGAGCGGATCCTGCACGATTTCGCCGATCTCTTTGACGAAGGCAACCACTTTACCGACAAGGAGTTGCGCGACGCGTTCAAGCAGATCGCCGACGACCGCGCGTACTCGCTGAAGGACTATTTCACGCGCTCGAGATTCAACCCTTCGGGCAAGAAACAGGTCGCGCCGAAGACGGCCAACCAGCGAAAATACATCGAAGCGATCCAGGACCACGACCTGACGTTCGGGATCGGGCCGGCAGGCACCGGAAAAAGCTATCTCAGCGTCGCGATGGCGGTTCAATCGCTGTTCTCGAAACAGGTTTCACGCATCATCCTGACGCGTCCGGCGGTCGAGGCGGGCGAGAAGCTCGGATTTCTTCCCGGCGATCTGCAGGACAAGGTCGATCCGTACCTGAGGCCGCTTTACGATGCTCTGTTCGATCTCGTCGACGCCGA
>JAKOSS010000499.1 GCA_029777145.1 Acidobacteriota bacterium
CCTTGAGCTTGAGCGCACCTTCGAGCGCAACCGGGAAATTGATCCCGCGGCCGAGATATAGAAAGTCCTGCGAACGGAAAAAATCCTTTGAGAGTTCCTCGATCGAATCCGCGTCCGAAAGGATCTCCTCGATCTTCATCGGCAGTTCGATCAGTTCCTGCGCGTGGCCGATTACCTCCTGCTCGCTGAGCTTCCCGCGCGTTTCGCCGAGATAGAGAGCGAAAATGTAAAGCGCGATGATCTGCGACGTGAACGCCTTGGTCGAAGCGACCGAGATCTCCGGTCCGGCGTGCGTCAGGATCGTGCCGTCGGCTTCGCGCGTGACCATCGAACCCTGAACGTTGCAGATCGCGAGCACCTTGCAGCCCGCTTCTTTCGCCTCGCGCATCGCGGCGATCGTGTCCGCGGTTTCGCCCGACTGCGAAATGACGATCAGCAGATCGTTCTCGTCGAGCACCGGATTGCGGTATCGGAATTCTGACGCGTAGTCGACCTCGACCGGTACGCGCGCGAGTTCCTCGATCATGTATTTCGCGGCGATCCCGGCGTGCCAGCTCGTCCCGCAGGCAGCGATCTTGATCGTCCGGACAGCGCGGAATTCCTCTTCCGAGATATTCATCGGATCGAGATAGACCTTGCCGGTGTCGAGCGAAACGCGTCCGCGAACGGTATCACGTACGGCGCGCGGCTGCTCGTAGATCTCTTTGAGCAGAAAATGCTTGAAGCCGCCTTTTTCGGCCATGATCGGATCCCACGTGATCCGCTGCTGTTTCGGCTCGACGGCATTGCCGTCAAAATCCATGACGCGTACCGAATCCTTTGTCAGGACCGCGATCTCCTTTTCGCCGAGATAGAAGACGTCGCGCGTATGCTGAAGTATCGCCGGAATGTCCGACGCGACGAAGAACTCGCCGTCGCCGAGACCGATGACGACCGGCGGACCCTCGCGGACGGAGATTATCTTGTCCGGCTCGTCGGCCGAAATGATCGAGAGCGCGAAGATCCCGCGCAATTGCTGGACCGATTTCCGAACGGCGTCCTCGAATCCAAGGCCTTCGGACTTCATCGTCTCTTCGATCAGATGCGCGACGATCTCGGTGTCGGTCTCGGTCTTGAACTCGTGCCCTTTCGAGCGGAGCATTTCCTTGAGCGTCAGATAGTTTTCGATGATGCCGTTGTGTACGACGACGATCCGGCCCGAGCAATCGCGGTGCGGATGGGCGTTCTCTTCGGTCGGTCGCCCGTGCGTCGCCCAGCGCGTGTGGCCGATGCCGTAGTTGCCGTCGAGCGGCTTCAACCGGATCGCTTCCTCTAGATTCCGCAGTTTCCCTTCGGCGCGGCGCAGTTCGAGATGATGATTGTCATCGACGACGGCGATGCCGGCCGAGTCGTATCCGCGGTATTCAAGTTTCCTGAGACCGTCGATGATCAACGGCACAACCTGTTTGTTTCCAACGTATCCAACGATTCCACACATAAATGTTTTTGACTGGAGCGCAAGCGTCTCGCTCGCAATGAGCGCGAAGCGCGAACTGATCAATCTTCAGTCTTCAGCGTCCTGATCGCTCTTGCCGGAGCGCCGACGACGAGTTTGTTTGGCGGGACGTCCTTTGTGACGACGCTGCCCGCGCCGGTCACAGAACCGTCGCCGACCTTCACCGGCGCGACGAGCATCGTGTCCGAACCGATCTTGACGTTGTCGCCGATCTCGGTCCGGTGTTTGTTCTTGCCGTCGTAATTGCAGGTGATGGTTCCCGCGCCGATGTTCGTGTTCTCACCGATCGTCGCGTCGCCGATGTAGGTCAGATGGTTCGCCTTCGAGTTGCGCCCGATCGTCGATTTCTTGACCTCGACGAAGTTCCCGACATGCGCGTTCTCGCCGATCTGCGCCGCGGGCCTCAAATGCGCGAACGGACCGATACGCGCTCCACCCGAAATTTCGGCATCGGTGATGACGCAGTTGTCGAGGATCTCGACGCCGTGGCCGATCTTCGAATTCGAGATCCGAGTTCCGGCGCGCACGGTGCAGCCGTCGCCGATCACGGATTCGCCCTCGATCGAAACGTTCGGATAGATGACGGTGTCACGGCCCAGCGTCGCACGCTGCGAGACATAAGCATTCTTCGGATCGATGAACGTAACGCCGTAGTCAAGCATCAGTTTCTTGACGACGCGTCGGCAGAGCACGCGCTCCATCTCCGCAAGCTGGACGCGGTTATTGATCCCTTCGATCTCGAACGGATCGTCGTGGCGATAGATCGAAACGTCTTCGCCCGTCTGCCGCATCAACGACGGCACGTCAGTCAGATAATACTCACCCTGCGCGTTGTGGTTCTTGACGTGCGACAGGGTCTCGAAGAGTTTCTTGGTGTCGAAGCAATAGATTCCGCTGTTTATTTCGCGGATCGATTTCTCTTCATCGGTCGCGTCCTTTTGTTCGACGATCGATTCGAACTGCCCGAGTTCGTCGCGGACGATGCGTCCGTAGCCGGCCGGATCGTCGAGCTTTACCGTCAGGATCGTGCATGCGGCACCGCGGCCGCGATGCGCGCGATGCTGCTGAACGAGCGCCGCCAGCGTCTCGGCGCGGATCATCGGCACATCGCCTGAGAGTACTAGCAGCGTCGAATCCTGATTCTCGAGAAAGCCGCGGGCCATGTTGACGGCGTGTCCGGTTCCGAGCTGTTCGTTTTGCCAGACAAAGCGCGCGAGCGAATCGTCAAGTTCCTCAAGAACCGCCTTTTGGACATCCTCACCCTGATGCCCGATGACGACGTAAACGTTCTCCGGCGCAAGTCCCGCCGCGGTGTGGCAAACATGATTGATCAGCGGACGCCCGTCGAGCCGGTGCAGGACCTTCGCCAGGTTCGATTTCATGCGCGTCCCGAGCCCTGCGGCGAGGACCAGAATATTCAGAGGTTTTGGTTCGAACTGGGACATAAGTCATTGGTCAGTGGTCAGTCAGTGGTCAGTGGTCAGTGGTCAGTGGTCAGTAGTCAGTAGTCAGTAGTCAGTAGTCAGTAGTCAGTAGTCAGTAGTCAAAGCTATCAGATATCCGTTCTCAGTTAACAGCTAATCCGAATTTCCATCTTTTGTCGTTCGAAAATCGAAAATCGCAAATCGAAAATCGAAAATCAAAAAAGCACCTTTCGCCTCGGCTGCAACGCACACAGAAGAACGACCTGCGCGAGTTTTTCCGGATGATGGCGGACCATCTCGCCTTCGTCCAAAAGATTACCATACACGACCTCGGCGCCTTCGATCGTCTCCGGCGAGATAGAACCGCGTACGCCGATCTGGTTCGCACCTTCTTCCGCGTAGCGCTGCATCTGCTCGTCCGAGATCGTCCGATTGTTGACGACCACATAATCAAAGTCGATCATCGGCGCGTATTGCCTGAAGATCTCAAGGTGTCGCCGCGACGTCATGCCGTCGGTCTCGCCCGGCTGCGTCATCAGATTGCAAACGAAAATCTTGACCGCCGGCGAATCTGCGATCGCCTCCGCCACTCCGTGCACCAATACCGGCGGAAGTAGCGATGTAAAAAGCGAGCCCGGACCGATCGTGATCACGTCCGCTTCGTAGATCGCCGCAAGCGCCTCCGGAAGCGGTTTGCAGCTGCGCGGTTCCAGATAGAGTTGCTTGATCTTTGTCCCGACCGTCCCGATCTTCGTCTCGCCATTGACGATGGTTCCGTCCTCAAGTTCAGCCGCGAGTCGCACGTCGTCGGTCGTTGCCGGATAGATGTGTCCCTTGCTGGCAAGGATCTCGGACGAAAGTTTCACCGCCTTCGCGAAGTCGCCGGTGATCTCGGTCATCGCGGCGAGAAAGAGGTTTCCGAAGCTGTGGCCGCCAAGTTCTCCGTTGCCGCTGAACCGATGCCGGAAAAGCTTTGCCAGCAAATGCGAATCCTCTGACATCGCGACCATGCAGTTGCGGATGTCTCCGGGCGGCAGCATCTGCAACTCGTCACGGATCCGACCGGAGCTTCCGCCGTCGTCGGAAACCGCGACGATCGCCGACAGATTGCTGAGCCAAACCGGTTCCGTTTCCGACGGTCCGACAAATCGTTTAAGTCCCGAAAGAAGCGTCGACAATCCGTTCCCGCCGCCGATCGCGACGAAGTTCAAAGCGAACGCATTATGTGAAAACAGGTGATTCCGCATTTGATCGGAGACTCGACGAAACTTCGGGGACGGACGGTTCGACGTTCGTAAACAGCAGATGTAATTGAATTTGACGTTGGACGGCCAAGCGCTGCCGCACGTGAAAGTTTAACATTTTGCGCAATTCAAACTCAATCGCTTTTTTGTTGCGCAACCGTTTGTTGATCGGTGCAAACCGTGTTTTTGTGCGTAAAAAAAAGCTTGTAGCAATTTCGGAGCGTGTGTTAAATTATGAAAGTAGCAGGCCGATCTGCTCGCCCGGCTTGTTCAAACTAATTTCCACAACTTCTTGTTTCGGAAAGACTTTCGCTTCTTGCCTTTTTTCTCCAAGAATCAAGAGACCCGAGTTTCAAATGATCGAAACGCCCATTGTCATTCACGAACATCAGTTTCAAAAGATCAAAAGCATCCTTGTGAGGCTGTGTGTCGAGTGCGCTTCGCGAGTGGTGTTTCTCGTTGACCGCGACGGTCAGCCGATCGCGTTTCACGGCGACATCGGCGACATGGACACGACAAGTTTTTCGTCGCTCGCAGCCGGAAACGTCGCAGCCACGAGTTCGATGGCGAAGCTCATCGGTGAGGACGTCTTTCCGTGCGTCGTGCATGAAGGTGAACGCGAGAGCATTTTCATCAGCGTCATCGGCCGCAGTCTTCTCGTCGTCGTTTTCGATGAACGATCGACGCTTGGACTTGTAAAGCTTCGCACCAAGCGTGCGAGTCACGAGATCGCCGCGATCCTCGAAGACGTCGCGCGTGACTCGGCCAATCACCGAATGAACGAGAACTCGTTCTTCGCCGAAATAACAGACGAGGATATTGACAGCCTGTTTTCGTGATTTGGGATTTGGGATTTGGGATCGCGGATTACACCGCCCAAATCCGAAATCCGAAATCGCAAATCCGACATGATATGACTTTCATCAATTACGCATCACGCGAGATCAACTGCAAGATCGTTTATTACGGTCCGGGGCTGTGTGGCAAAACCACGAACCTCCAGTACATTTACGATTCGACCGCCCCTCAAGCGAAGGGCAAACTGATCTCGCTTGCGACCGAAACCGACCGCACACTCTTCTTCGACTTCATGCCGCTCGAACTCGGGACTGTCCGCGGCTTCAAGACGCGATTTCACCTGTACACCGTGCCGGGCCAGGTTTATTACGACGCTTCCCGCAAGTTGATCCTGAAAGGCGTCGACGGTGTCGTCTTCGTCGCCGATTCGCAGGAAGAACGCATGGACGCGAATATCGAGTCGCTGTACAACCTCGAAGAGAATCTCCAGACACAGGGATATGATCTGACGAAGATCCCCTACGTTCTGCAGCTTAACAAACGCGATCTTCCGAACGTCATTCCGTCCGACGAACTCACCGCCGAACTTCAGAAGAAGGGCGAACCGGTGTTCGAGGCAGTCGCGGCGCAGGGAACGGGCGTTTTTGACACGCTCAAGGCCGTCGCGAAACAGGTTTTGACGGAACTCAGAAAAAGCTAGGCGCCGAGAAATCAGGCAGATGCCGGATCTCCGATTCAGTCCTTTTTGGGCTGGATCGGATTTTTTGCGTCAGAAATCGGTGATATTGAGCGCGCCGGGATCGTCGCTGACATAGATCCAACGAGGTTGGAACGACGTCTGTTTCGAACGAACCGACAAGAGGTAATTTCGTCCGGCCTGCGGAAGGACGAATCGGAAGTAGCCGAAATGGTTCGTCGGCGTCACGAATTCTGCTCCGCCGAGGCTCGTCAAAGTTACGAAAACGCGCGCCGTGACGCGATCGCGGATCGTGACTCGCCCGCCGACGACCGGCGCCAGATTTGATGATCCCGATTCGTTTGCCCCGATATCGATCGTCCCGCCGGCGATCCGCGCGAAATCACGCTGATCATGTGAGATCGACGCGTTGCCGTTCGACGGATCGACCGCGAGCGCATTCGATCCGGCGTTGATCGCCGGACTGCCGGCCGTCAGCGCGCGAGTCGGCGTCTGACCGCCGTTCTGGGCAAGCGGCCCGAGAAGCGGCGAAACATCGCGAACGTCCGTCGGTTGAAACGCGATCGGGTTTCCGGTACTGCCGGAATCGCCCGGCGAATCGCCGACGAGATTGTTGCCGAGCGACGTAACGGTCCCGTTTGAAAGTATCTCGGGCGAAGCGGCCGGACCGACGTTTCCGGCGACGATCGTGTTCGCGAGTGTCGACTGGCCGGCTCCCTGATAAAAGCCGCCGCCGCCCTGCGCGCCCGTATTTCCGGCGATCGTCGCGCTCCGGAGATCCAGATCGCCGTCGTTGCAGATCGCGCCGCCGGTCTGCGCCAAATTGCCCGCGAACGTCGAATTCACGACCGTCAGATTGCTCCCGCCTCCGTTGTAGAACGCTCCGCAGCTCGTCCCGGACTGATTGTTCGAAAACGTCGAATTCAGGATCCGGTTTGCCGGCGTTCCGAATCCCGCGAAATAGAATATCGCGCCGGCCAACCCGCTGGTCGTGTTGTTCCCCGTGATGTTCATGCGGTCGAGCGTCACGCTCCCGCCGTTCACGTACATCGCTCCGCCCTGCAGATTGAAAAGTGCCACGGTTCCGACGGCATTTCCGCCGGTGAGCGTCATGCTTCTGAGCGTGACCGCCGCGCCGGCGACATAAAAGATCCGATTTTGTCCCGGACCGCCGTCGATCGTCAGCAGGTCCGCGCCGTTTCCGTTGATCGTCAGCTTCCCGTTGTTGTTGATCGCGATCTCGACGTTATCGAGAGTGATCGTGGTGATTCCTGCCCGGAACAGGATCGTATCGTCGGCGGCCGTGGCGTTCGCCGCTTTGACAGCTTCGCGGAGCGAGCAGTCGGAATCCGAAACACAGGTGCCGTTGCGATCGTCGGACCGCGTAACGACGTACGTCGCCGCCGACACGTCGAACGCGAAAATCAGAACAACGATCAATGCATAACGGACTCTCATCGGGCTTAGTCGTTATAGCATCACGATTTCCCAATATGCAAAAGCGACGCGCCCGGTGATCGTTGTTTTCAAACCGCAGAGCCGCGGAAGAAATTTGCGGTTCAGCCCGTTGCAGGATCTCTGCGCCTCTGTGTCTTTGCGGTCAAGTTCCCCGGATACTGAGATCGGCATCGATCTGTTACATGAAATTCAAACCGGGACGGACGGCGCCAATTGGGGATGCCGGTCCGACTTGTGTTAGATTGACCTTGAGGCCAACCCGATGAAAACCAGATACATCCCATTCCGGAACTTGTTGATCGTTTCCGCGTTCGTTGCTGTTTGCGTTCCGGTTTTGATGTCCGTGTCGCCAAGGATCGGCGCCAGCGTTCAACCGATCGATTTTCAGTCCCGACGGATCGCTCCCGCCGGAAAGCTGATCCTCGACAGTTCGACCGGAAAACCGGCTGCAATGCCGCTGACGTTCAATTTCGTACGGACGCCCGACACCGGCGCGGCCGACGGCAAGGGCCGCTTTCTGATCGCCGTCAACAGCGGCTACGGCCTGACGTTCAATTCCAAAAGCAAGGGCCAGCAAACGCTCTCGGTCATCGACCTGAACGCGACGCCTGATCCGCAAGTTGTTCAGAACATTTACTTTCCATCGCCGCAAAGTGCCAATTTCGGACTCGTCTTCGACCCGAAGATCCAATCGAACGGAAAGTACAACCTGTATGTCGCGGGCGGTTTTCAGAACAAGATCTGGATGCTCGCATTTGATCCGAACGCGCCGAAGCCGCTGTCTCCGGAAAACAAACCCGACACGCAATTCGAATCGACTTTCATCGACGTCTCCGCCTTCGCGGACGCTGCTCCGAGTCCGAATTACAACGACAACGTCGCGGCGGTTTACCCGACCGGACTCGCCTTGTCGCCCGACGGCAATTCCCTCTTCGTCGCCAACAACCTCGGCGACTCACTCGGCGTGATCAACGATCTGCGCGATCGCCGCTCGATCAAACGCGTCGATCTCGTCCGTCCGGGATCGAAGCAATTCGTTTACCCCTACGACGTCAAAGCAAAACCGACGCGCAACGGCCGAACGGTCGAAAAGATCTACGTTTCCTGCTGGGGAGACGGTTCGGTGGCGGTCGTTGACGGCGCGACGTACCGCGTCCGGAAACACATAACGGTCGGGCGGCATCCGACGGCGATGCTCTTCAACAAAGCGGGATCGCGGCTTTACGTCGTGAATTCCGACGGCGACAGCATTTCCGTGATCGATACCGCGACCGACGCCGAAGTCCCGCGCGAACCTCGCATCAGCGTCCGTTTGAACGAAAAAGGGCCGGGCGGCGTCGGACCGCAGGGGATCGCGCTGAGTGACGAC
>JAKOSS010000043.1 GCA_029777145.1 Acidobacteriota bacterium
CTTAGTCTGGAAGCCGCGGAGCAGAAGCTTCGGCAGGCGCTGAGGTTCGCGCCGGATGATCAGAGGGTCATCTATGATCTGGGAGAATTGTTGTACGATTCGAAGCGTTACGATGAAGGGCTTTCGATCTTGCGCCGCCTGAAAGCAGGGATCCGCGGCGAGAACAGTCTGCTTTTGGGAAAAACACTCCTCGCGACAGGTAACCCGACCGACGCCGAAAGCGTCCTTTTCGACCTCTACAAATCAAACCTGAAAACGTTCGATGTATGTTTCTATTTGGGTGTCGCTAACAAGGACTTGAAGCAATACGATGCCGCGATCAAATATCTGAACGAGGCCGTCAATTTGGCCCCAAACAGCACCGATGCATATTTCGAACTCGGATGGTCATATGCGATGAATGGCGACGGGCCGTCTGCGCGAAAGACCTATGACATTTTGGCGAAGAAGGATCCAGACAAGGCTGCGAAACTCAACGGAAAATTCGGATTAAGATAAACCCGAGATTGCGCGTGAGAGCAGCGGCAGGGATTTCGCCTCGGATCAACGCAGAAATTCGCTGATTTTCCTTCCGATTTATCCGTGGAATCCGCGTGATCCGCGGCTTGTGTCGTTTCAATGTGTAATCCTGGATAAACAAAAAGGGGCCAAATCGGCCCCATTAGTTCAGAAGTAGTCGGAAAGTTACTTCTTGTTGAAAATCATTTCGGTTGAATTCGTTCCGCGCGGCGATTCGGTGTCGCGCTTTACGGTCAGTGTTTTTCCGTCTTCCGACAAACTCCAGGTTTCTTTTGTCGTCGTCGTCATCTCGCCCATCTGCGTGCTGAAAGTCCGCGACTGGCTGAGCTTGAGCTTTCCTTCCTCTACCTTTGCCTTGAGCGAAACCGGGATCGCGCCCATCGGTCCTTCCTGCGAGATCTTGCTTTCTTTTCCGTCGAGCGTATAAGTGAAGGTCCCGTCGCCGCCGCCAAAACCGCGTCCGCCGCCCATTCCGCGTCCTCCGCCGCCACCGCCGTTGGCATCAGCCGGCGGAGGAAGCCGTTTCGTCGCGGTCTCGATCTTGATGTCTTTATCGGTCTGCGTGACGGTCATCGTCATCGACTCGATACGCGCGCGCTCGTCGAGCTTCGACTTCGAAACGTCAAGATCCCAAGTACCCGAGAAATCCGTCGATTTCTGCGCAGCTGCCGAAATCGCCGCGACGCACACGAGCATCGCCAAAAACACTACCTTTCTCATTTCAAAAATTGCTCCTTAGATTGTTGAATTCAAACGAATCTGGCTATAAGACGCGATAGTAAGCGATTTGGTTATTTCCGGAACGTAAAGATTTGTAAATTATCAAAAGAAAAAGGACGACTCGAAAGCCGTCCTTCAATTTGGTTCAGAGCATCCGTGGATGACACGGATAAAACCCTGATCTGAATTCGCGGATTCTCGCTTTTATCCGCGTCGAAAATCCACCCTATCACCCGGCAGCAATCTTCTTGGATTTTTGTTCCATGAGAACGCCCGCGACACCGACGATCAGACCGACGATGAACATCCCGACCTCGAACGTCAGGATCGACTCGCGCGTCAGCGACGGGAACATCCAGATGATCAGATCGGCGACGAAGGTGAACGCCGAAACGGCGAGACCAAGCGCCGAAACGATGAATCCCAACGACGCGACGATTAGCATCGGCGTCCGTTTTCTTCCCTCTTCGGCGCCGAGGTGGCTGTGGATGTAGCCGTAACCGAAATAAATCGAAAGTCCGGCGAGCAGCCAAACCGCAAAACGCATCCAGTTCGTCACGCCGAGTTCGGTCATAAGGTACATGCAGAGCAACAGACCGATCACCGGGATCAGCGTCAGCTTCTTGATGAACGACATGATCCCGAGATAGATCGCGAGCAGAACGAAGACGATCATCGGGATCTTGTGGCTGAAAGCCGTCCACGCCGTTTCTCCGTCAGCGGGAATCACCTTGAAGAAATTCGAAACTGCTTCGCCATTCATGAAGTAGAGCGCACCGAATGCGATCAGGAGCAGCGCCGGAACGAAGAATTGCCCGTTGATGTACGGCACATAGCGATCCTCGCGACCGAACTCCTCGTCCTTGAACAGAACACCGGCGCAGACGACGACGAACGCGAACAGCGTTCCGATGCTCGCGAGGTCGGTGACCTCGGTCAGGTTCATGAAAAGAGCCGGAATGGCGACGACGAGACCGGTAATGATCGTCGCGAACCACGGCGTCTTGAACTTCGGATGGATCGACGAGAATTTCTTCGGCAAAAGGCCGTCGCGGCTCATCGCCATCCACAATCGCGGTTGTCCGATCTGGAACACGAGGAAGACCGTCGCGAGAGCGATCACGGCGCTGATCGCGATCACACCGGCGACCCATTGAATGTTCGCGCCTTCGATCCCGAA
>JAKOSS010000500.1 GCA_029777145.1 Acidobacteriota bacterium
CGCGCGGGCCGAATGCCGCATCCTGAATTCATCGTTCGTTTCGCAGATCCGCGTCCACGCATCGGCACGGTCAAAGCTGAGCCGGAACAATCCGCGGGCAGCCGCGGCGCGAACCTCGCGCGTCGGATCGGCGCACGCCAAAAGGATCGTTTCGAAAACGGACTCGTGGTCGAAATCGGCAAGGATCGAGACCGCCTTTGAACGGAGATTCGACGAAAGATCGTAAAGCGCGACCTGCGAGAGCGATTCCACCGAGTTTCGCGTTTTGAATCTCGCAAGGATCCGCACCGCGAGATCGCGGACCACTTCGTCCTCTTCGTACTCGTCTTGTGTCTGCTCGATCGCGCTCATGAGCGCGTCGTCGTTCGAGAGCGGCAATGGGCTGAACGGCCGCGCAAGTTCCAGTTTCTTGAACTTCGAGATCGGAAGTTGGCCAAACTTGAGTTGCTTCAGCTTGTCCCGGATCTCTGTTTCGGAGAATTTCTCACTCGACCGTTCGGACCGATTCTTGAGGACCTTTGAAGTCTTCGGCAGATCCTTTTCGAGATTCTTCTTTTTCGCCTTCGCCGACTTCTTGGCCTGTCGATACCATTCGAGTTCCCGATCGGCATCCAGCGCGCCCGACTCCCACGAGTCGGAGCCGATGCCGGAATTCGACGCCGGTTGCATCGCTTTGCTATCGGATCCTGCGCGCCGGCTCTTGACCATCCAAACGATCGCGCCGGCCAGCGCCGCGACGAGAACGATCAGCGACGCATACCACCACGTGTAGTCTTCCGCCGGCTCTGATGTCGGTTTTGACTGGGTGAAAACCTTCGCCGCGACGGCGAGAACAAAGATCGAGCGGCTAATTGCCGAGGCAAACAGCGTGCGGACTTTAATAACGAATAAGTCTTTGCGTTTCATCGATTTGCAGTGGTTAAAGGTTCGGCGAGGGCGAGCTGGATATGACGGATTGATCGGACCCGATGCGCGTCCGTGGCAGTCTGACGCCAGATTTATTATAGCGGATTTTTTGAACTTGTCACGACATTTTTTAACATTGTTTGCGTTGTTCACGGTCGTCCGGCCGAACATCCGCCGACGCGGGCGGACGCGTTCGGGATACCTTTACATTGGCTCCGATTCCGAATAGAGTTATCTCGTTCAGTCGGCTTCTAACCACAAATATGTCTGCTTCGGGTACGGTTTCAGAAACCAATATCGGTTCGCTCAGGCTCGTTCACCGCGGAAAGGTCCGCGACGTTTATGAGGTCGACGCACGGCGCTACCTGCTCGTCGCCACTGACCGGATCTCGGCCTTCGACTGCATCATGCCGTCGCCGGTTCCGACGAAAGGCGCGATCCTGACGGCGATCTCCGCTTTTTGGTTCGATTTCCTGTCATCGGTCGCACCGAATCACGTGATCACGACCGATTTTGATCAGATGCCCGGCGAGATCCGGGCCCACGAAGAACTGCGCGGACGATCGACCCTGGTGAAGAAAACAAAGGTGTTTCCGGTCGAATGCGTCGTCCGGGGCTATCTCGAGGGCTCCGGTTGGAAAGATTATCTGGCGACGGGTTCGGTTTGCGGGCACGCGCTCCCGAGCGGATTGAAGCAGTGCGCAAAACTTCCGGAACCGCTGTTCACTCCGGCAACGAAGGCGGCCGAGGGGCACGACGAAAACATCGACGAGACTGAATTCAGAAGGATCGTCGGCGACGAAGCCGCGGCCCGTTTGAAGTCGCTCTCGTTGGCCATTTACACGAAAGCGGGCGAATATGCCCGTTCGCGCGGGATCATCATCGCCGACACGAAGTTCGAATTCGGAACTGACGCCGACGGTAACATCATCCTGATCGACGAAGTACTGACGCCTGACTCATCGCGTTTTTGGTCGGTCGACACCTACGAACCGGGACACGCTCAGCCCTCGTTCGACAAACAGTTCCTGCGCGAGTACCTGGAATCGCTCGACTGGAACAAACAACCTCCCGCTCCCGAATTGCCCGCTGAAATTGTCGACGCGACGCGAGAAAGATATCTCGCGGCCTACCGCCAACTGACCGGGCGCGATCTATCTTGAACTGGGGAACGGCGGACTTCCCACATGCCGCCGATCACGTAACTATGCAGCTAAGGACACGAATGGAACTCCTTATCGAGGAGATGCTCGAAGGCCAGATCATGCTTGGAGAGGCGATCGCGGAATTTGAGAAACTGTACATTCAAAAGGCCCTCTTGCGTCATAACGAGCACCTTTCGCAAACCGCCTCGGCACTCGGAATTCACCGCAACACGCTGTCAAAGCGGGTTTCGGTCTATCAGTCAAACGGAAAGGGGCCGAAGAAGCTTCTCAAACCGCGTTCAAGATAGTTCAGGAGCGTCGTGCGAGGACTTCGACGCGGTCGCCGCTGCGAAGCGTCCCTAGTTTCCGCGCCAACAAGTTTTGCCCGAACAACACTTTTTTCGCGCCGTCTCGCTCAAAGGTCCTAAACCCGGCGAGCGTTCTCAGAGGTTCGACTCCGTTTTTGACACCCAATTCCTGATCGACCGTCGTCAGTACGCATCTCGCGCAGGGCTTGACGACGTCGAATTCGACATCGCCGATCCGAATTACGGCCCAATTGTCCTCGTCGAACGCCGCCGAGCCGGTGACGACGAGATTCGGGCGGAAACGGTTCATCGGAACGTGTTCCGTCAAGCGCTTGTTCAACTCTTCGAGCGACGCTTCGCCGATCAGCAAATACGGAAACGCGTCGGCGAACGAAACGTGATCGTCGGCGTGTCGGGCGTAATCGGGATCGACTTTCCGCCGCGTTGTCTCCGGCATCTTCACGAGTTTGCACCCGAAATCAAGCACCTTGGAAAACCAATCGTTGACCTCGGCGCCGTAAACGGTCGCCAGACATCGATCGTTCCAGATCCCGACCTCGATCGTTTCGGCGGTCGGATCTGCGTCGGCGCTGAGCGTCGAATCCCCGGCTGAGAAGTCGATCGAGTCCCGACCGATCCGCACGGCGATCGTCGCCATCCGCGGGAACTCCCTCTGCGTCATGAACTTACCGTCTTCATCGACGAGCAGCCAGCGCCGGTCGTGCTCGAATCCGCGCGGCTCGACACGTGCCGAATCCGGGGAATATCCTTGCAACGACTTGACGGGAAAGACGTTTATTTCGGAAAGGATCATCATTTGAGACTTTATCTCGGATTCATCCAAAGAGACGAATGCCGGAAAAACTTGATACGACCATTGTCAAGTTTTGTGATTGCGTGCGAAGCACGCTTGACAGGTTTAACCCTGTTTTCATAAACTAGCACTTTCCGCAGGCGAGTGCTAAATTGCAGGTCCTTACCTGTCGGAAGTCATCTTATTAAAGTTAATTCTAAACAAGGAGTAAAGACGAATGGCTACAACTATCAAACCTTTGCACGACAGGGTCATTGTGAAGCGCCTCGATGAGAGCGCCGAAAAAACCGCCGGCGGCCTTTTTATCCCCGACTCGGCCAAGGAAAAGCCGCAGGAAGGCGAAGTTATCGCAGCCGGAGCAGGCAAATACAAGGAAAACGGCGAGCGCCAGCAGCTTGACGTCAAAGCCGGTGACCGCGTCCTTTTTGGAAAGTACAGCGGTTCTGAGATCAAGATCGACGGCGAAGAATTCCTCATCATGCGCGAAGACGAGATCCTCGGGATCATCGAGCGCGCCGGAGCGAACGCCAACTAATTTGGGATTTGGTTTGGAGTTCCGCCTTCGGGCGGCCTCTGTTTTACCGATTGAGTAAAGGAGAATTTAACACATCATGGCAAAGCAAGTAGTTCATGGAGAAGATTCACGTTCGGCGATCCTGCGCGGTGTCAACCAGCTCGCGGATGCCGTCAAGGTGACGCTCGGTCCGAAGGGCCGCAACGTCGTTATCGATAAAAAGTTCGGTTCGCCGACCATCAC
>JAKOSS010000501.1 GCA_029777145.1 Acidobacteriota bacterium
CCCGGCTCGACGAGCCCGAAGTTGAACCGGTGGCGGTTCTTGATCGCGGATTTCCGGTACGGATAGAGGATGTAACCTTCGTAAAGGACGGCGTCGGCGATCTTTCTGGCTCGATCCGAAATCATTCAAATTCAAGATTCAAAACTCAAGATTCAAGATTCAAGAACCAGGACCTCACCATTTGAGTCTTGAATTTTGAATCTTGAACCAACGATCACCACGTGTCGAGTTCGAGGATCTTACCTCCGCCGTCGTAGACGTGAACGCCGCACGGCATGCACGGATCGAATGAGCGAATGACGCGCATGATGTCGATCCCTTTGAAACTCGCCTCGTCGTTCTCTTCGAAGATCGGTGTTCCGCGGACCGCGTCTTCGAAGGCTCCGGAAAGTCCGTTCTCGTCGCGCGGACTCGCGTTCCATGGCGTCGGCGGATAGGTCTGATAGTTCGCGATCTTGCCGTCGCGGACGACGAGGTGATGCGACAACATTCCGCGGACCGCCTCGTGAAAACCGCATGAGACGGCGGAATTCGGCACCTCGAACTTCGTCCAGGTTTTGGTGTTACCCGAAAAAAGTTCGTTGCGTCCGCGTTCGATAAACTCCAATGCGAGCGCCGCGGCGAACGCCTGAAAGTAGCTTCGCGCACGATTGCGTTCGAGCGCGTTGTTCCACTTCGGGATCTTCCAAACCAGCTCGGTTGCTCCCGAATTCGAGGTTTCCGGAAGCGTGATCTTGACCGATCGGTCCGCGGCTTCGACATGCGCAAGTTTCAGTCGCCCGGCAAGCGCCGTCGACCAAAGCCTTGCGAGACCGCCGCCGCCCGAATCGAGCGCGAGCATTTCGCCGTTCTTCGGATTCAGCCAGCGCGGCGCGTAAACCCATGTGTATTTGTCCCCGAAATCACGTCGTTGCGGCTTCGGGTGCGTCGTTTGGTTCCACGGATGTCGGAGGTCGATCTCATTTCCGAGCGGGTCTTTTTCGACAAATCGTTCTGACCAATCTTCGTAAAAGGATGCGCCGATCATGACGCGCATGCCGAGATTGATCTCGACAAGATCGTCGGTGACGAGTTCGCCGTCGACGATCACCGCGGGCGGAATAAACATTTTCCGGCCCCAGTCCGACATCGATTCGTAGCGGTAATCGCAATGCGCGGGATCGTTGAAAACTCCCCAGCAACCGAGTTGGATTCGCCGGTCGCCGACCTTCTCATAGCCGGGAAGCGCTTCATAGAAGAAGTCGAAAAGGTCGTCGTGGAGCGGGACCATGCGTTTGACGAAATCGATGTAACGCATCAGCCGCGAGAGGTAATCGTTGAAGAGCTGCACCGAAGGAACCGTTCCGACTCCGCCCGGATAAAGCGTCGACGGATGAACGTGCCGGCCTTCCATGAGGCAGAACATCTCGCGCGTCGTGCGGCTCATTTCGAGCGCTTCCTTGTAGATCGCGCCCTCGAACGGATTGAGCGCCGTCATGATCGCGCCGATCGTTTTGTATCCGTGAAATTCCGCTCCGCGGGCCTCGGTTGTAACGGCCTTTTCCCACACCGACGGATTTGTCTCGCGGACCATCTTTTCGCAATAATCGACACCGACGAGGTTGTCCTGATAGAGGTTGTGGTCGAACATGAACTCGGCCGCTTCGCCGAGATTGATGATCCACTCCGCCATCACCGGCGGCACGACTCCGAACGCCATGTTCTGCGCGTAGATCGCGCACGTCGCGTGGTTGTCGCCGCAAATCCCGCAAATGCGGGAAGTTATAAAATGAGCGTCACGCGGATCCTTGCCTCGCAGAAAGACACTGTAGCCGCGAAATATGGACGACGTTGAACGGCATTCGACGACCTCGCGGTTGGCGAAATCGACGTCGGCGTGGATCCCGAGGCTTCCGACGATTCGGGTGATCGGATCCCAATGGAGAGATTTGATGGACATTCTTTAGGATTTGCGATTTTCGATTTTCGATTTGCGATCGTTTGGTTCCTCAAATCACTGAAAAGCGATGACCGCACCTCAATCCAAAAACAGAATGGAGTTCGGACGAAAAGCAGTGAGTGGGCGCGATCGCAAATCGCAAATCGCAAATGCGCGGCTACTTTCCACCTTTCGCTTCATTCCTCGCGACGCAGATGCGGATCATTTTCTCCAAAACCGCGTCCGGTATCGGCTTGTCCAAAGGGAATTGGACGGTTCCGGCCGACGTCTTGAAATCCTTCAGATCGTCCGCGCAGTCGACGATCGGCTGCTTGCCCGGAAAGAAACTGCAATGATTCTTGAACCCGGCGAAACTGCACAGCATCCCTTTGTACTTGAAGGTCGGGATCTTGTAACTGATGCATTCTTCGGCGTCGGGAATGATCGCCTTCACCTTCGCCCTGATCCGCTCAAGCGCGGCTCGGTGTCCTTCGGGCTGGCCCGCGAGATATTCGTCAACTTCATTCATGACGAGCAAGTTACCACGAAAGCGCGTTGCGATTCCAGATTCCGGCGCTGAGCGATTCCAGATTCCAACGCTACGCGATTCCAAGATTCCAACGCTGCGCGATTCCAAGATTCCAGCGCTACGCGATTCCAGATTCCAGCGCAACGCGATTCCAGATTCCAGCGCAACGCGATTCCAGATTTCGAAAATTCAAGAGGTTCAAGATTCAAGGTATTCAAGATTCAAGAACGGAGTTCGCTTTCGCTCGGCCGCGTTTTGAATCTTCAACTTTGAATCTTGAATTATGGAATCGCAAAGCGATTCCATGCTAAGTTGAGCGACATGAAATCCGAGATCACGATTCTCTGGCTGACGGCCGGACTGGGATGCGACGGCGAGACGATCGCGCTGACAAACGCGACGCAGCCGAGCCTTGAAGAGATACTCGGCGGATCGTTCCCGCATATTCCTAAGGTAAGGTTCGTGAACCCGCTCATCGCATACGAAAACGGCGCGGAACTGATGCGGATCTATGAGGAAGCGGCTGCCGGCGACGGTGGAGATTTCATTCTCGTTGTCGAAGGATCGATTCCGGATGAAAAGAACAAGCTCGAAGGCAGTTGGGCGGGATTCGGAGTCGACGAAAGCGGCGAGCCGATTCCGACGTGCGATTGGATCGACCGTTTAGCGCCGAAGGCATGGGCCGTC
Source organism: Acidobacteriota bacterium (assembly GCA_029777145.1). Next base: position 3,135 of record JAKOSS010000501.1, read on the forward strand.
GTCGCAATGGGAACCTGTTCGTCGTACGGTGGAGTCCACGCGATGCCCGGCAATCCGACAGGCGCGATGGGTTTGCCGGATTATCTCGGCCGCGACTGGCGATCGCGTGCCGGAATCCCGGTCGTTTGCGTTCCGGGCTGTCCGACGATGCCCGACAATATGACGCAGACGTTGCTTTATCTGCTCGAACAGTTCGCCGGCCATGCACCGATGATCGATCTCGACGATTCGCTGCGTCCCGCGTGGATGTACGCGGCGACGCTCCACGAAGGATGCGACCGCGGCGGCTACTACGAACAGGCGCAGTTCGCCGAGGAATTCGGAGAGCGCGAGTGCATCGTAAAACTCGGTTGCTGGGGGCCGGTGGTCAACTGCAACGTCGGAAAACGCGGCTGGACCAACGGCGTCGGTGGCTGCGCGAACGTCGGCGGAACCTGCATCGGCTGCACAATGCCGGCGTTTCCGGACAAGTTTATGTCGTTCATGGACCAGCCTCCGGGAAGCCTGCTGTCGTCGCAGGCGATCGCGACCTACGGAAAGGCGATCAATGCGCTCCGCCGATTCACATTGAACTCGATGAACCAGATCCCGGAAGGGAGGAAAAAAGGGAAAAAGTAGAAAGTAAAAAGTAAAAAAATAAGATTCAAAGGTCGAAAAGGTCAAAGACCAAAGACCGAAGACCAAAGATCAAAGACCAATCGCAAATCGCAAATCGCAAATCGAAAATTCCAAATGGCTCGTGCCGAACAACTTAAGCTCCTCGAACTCGCGCTCGGCGGGATGTCCCTGACCGGGACGCCGCAGATCGCGCGGGCGGCCGCGACGCTTAAGGATCTGGCGGGCGTGTTCTTTCCGTTCGCCGAGGTCGACGCGCCGGGACTTTGGGGCGACGCGTCCGACACGCTCACGCTCGACGAAGAAGAACTTCCGGATCTCAACTCGCGTTACCGCGTGCTCGTCGAGCAGATCCCCGCGATCGTCTTCATGTCGTTCCTCGATCGCGGAATTTCAGAGGCGTACGTTTCGCCGCACATCGAGTCGATGCTCGGATTCACGCAGGCCGAATGGCTCCAGGATCCCGTCCGCTGGTTCGAGCAGCTCCACGATGAGGACAAGACTCGCTGGAGCGTCGAGGCGTCGCAGATGTTCCTCACCGGGGAACCGCTCCGTTCGACCTACCGCGTCAAGGCGCGGGACGGCCGCGTTGTTTGGTTTCATTGCGAGGCAAAGCTCGTCCGCCGGCGCGACGGCCGTCCGTGGTTCATTCACGGCGTCGCGTTCGACGTCACCGAACTCAAACAGAAAGAATTCGAGCGCCAGAACGCACTCAATCTGCTGGCGGAAAGCGAGCAGATGCTCCGCAGCATCTTCGAATTCGCGCCCGATTCGATGATCATCGTTGATGCCGACGGCAAGATCGATCGCGTCAATTCGCAGGTCCGCGGAATGTTCGG
>JAKOSS010000502.1 GCA_029777145.1 Acidobacteriota bacterium
CTATTCGAAAATACCGCCCGGAGTTCGGCCTGGAAGACAGGAACTCCGTTCACCGTCTGCGCGAGCGTCCGGTAGGCGATGTTTCCCGCCGGATTCGCGTAGTCCGCGACAACCGCGAGTTGGTCGGCCTGGCCGCGTTCGAGCCCGAACAATTCGTGATTCTCTTGAAGGAATTCGGAAAGTATCTCGCCGCGTGTCCGGTTCGACGGCGCCGTGAGAAATCCACCGGTTCGGACGGGGCGAACGCCGATGAGCGAAAGATTTCCGATCGGTCCGTCATATTCAATTTCGAAGTCGCGGAAGCGCCCGCGGAATCGTCGCTCGGCTTCGGCCGCACGCTCTTTCCACTTTTCGGCATGTGGCCGATCGCCGCCGGACCGCGCGATGATCTCCGGGCGGAGATGTTCAGGCACAAGTCGGATGTCGTAGTTTGCGATCGGTGCGGCAGGTGCGGAGGTTTCGGCAAGACCGCGCCGGTCGAGCAACGCCGTTGTCGAGAGAACGACGACAACGCCGATCCCGACCATCAGAATCGCCCTCAAAGGGATCGCGAAACGGTTCATTTTCTGCCTCGGATTAAGGAAAAAACTGGCAATTGATCAGACAGACTGACTATAACCCAAAACGGGTTTGGTGAGAAGAAATTCTTGAAGGAGCGATCAGGCCGCCGTCTGGAGGACAAACGGCATTAGATCTTCGGAGCGCCGTTCTCGAGAAGCTGGACGAATTTTTTCGCGGCGAGCGACAGCGAGCGGTCACTTCGGTAGATCACGCCGACCGGCCGTACCCATTCCTTTTCTGACAGGTTGACGACGTGGAGTTGTCCGTTCTTTTCCTCGTCTTCGACCGACGGCAGCGGCACGATGGCGAGTCCGAATCCGACTTCGACAGCGCGCTTGATCGTTTCGATGTTGTCGAATTCCGCCACCTTGCGGACCTCGACATCGTGGGCTTTGAGGATCTTGTCGATCGCCTTCCGCGTCGGAATGTCACGCTCGAAAAGGACGAAATCACGTCCCTTGAGATCTTTCGCCTTGACCTCGGATTTCTTCGCGAATTCGTGGTTCAGCGGACAGATCAGGACCAATCGATCGGACTGCATCGGAACGATCGTCAGTCCGCGGCGCGGTTCCGGAAAGGCGACGACGCCGAGTTCGACGAGTCCGTTGAGCACGTCGCGCACGACACGAGTCGTTCTTGAGTACTCGAGGTCGATCTTGACCGACGGGAATTTCGACATAAACTCGCGGACACGCGGCGGGAATTCGTGAAGTCCGATACTGTAGATCGTCGCGACCTTGACGGTGCCGCCGATCTTTCCGACAAGGCTGCGCATGCTCTCGTTGAGCTGATCGTAGGCGTCGAGCACGAGTTTCGCTTCGCGGTAGAAAACCTCGCCGGCGGCTGTCAGTTTAACCTCGCGACGGCCGCGCACGCGTTCGAGCAGGCGCCGCTTGAATTTATCTTCGAGCGTGCGGATCTGCTGGCTGACGGCGGACTGCGTAATGAAGTTTCGTTCGGCGGCGAGCGAAAAACTTTGAAGATCAACGAGATCGCAAAAAACCTTCAGTGTTTCTATGTGCATTGTCGAAAAATACCTGTCATCTGAAGAGAACCGTTTTTGAATGGACGGCAATTAACCCGCTCGGATCGATGACAGTCAGCAAATAAGTTTGACTGAAAAAGTCATGCTACAAAATTCATTTTATCTTATCAGAATTGCTAATTATAATAAAAGTTTCGCCGAGGCCCTTTTCCCGGATAATGCGCATTTCCGATTGTTTGATAAAACGCGGAGGCGCAAATATAATGTTTTCACCGCAGTACCAGTTCAACCAATAGGGATTGAAACATGAAATTCAGCAATAATTTTCTGTTCAGAAAATTGCATCAAGTGACCGGGATCGTTCCGCTCGGCCTTTTCTTTTTCGTTCACATGTTCACGAACGCGAAAGCGATGAACGGTGACAAGGTTTTCAACGACGCGGTCGCCGATATCCATCACCTGCCGTTCCTGATCTTTATCGAGATCTTCGGGATCTTCATTCCGCTGCTGTACCATTCTATTTACGGCATTTTTATCTCGGTCGAGGCGAAGGTGAACGTCGGAAATTACGGGTACGGCCGGAACTGGCTTTATGTTTTCCAGCGGGTTTCGGGCATCTTCCTTTTCTTTTTTATCCTTTTCCATTTGCTCCATCTGAGGTTCGGGCTGTTCGGCGGCTTCGATCTGACGAGCGTCGCGGTCGCGGGAAATGCCGACCGCGCATATTCGATCGTCGCCGGCGACTTCAAATCCGTCGGAATTCTCGTCTTTTACATCCTCGGAGTCGGCGCCACGGCGTGGCACCTCGGTTACGGACTGTTTCTGTTCGCGGTCGACTGGGGAATCGTCATCGGCGAGAAAGCGCAGAAGGCGATGCTCTATCTTTCGGCAGCGATCGCGCTCGGACTCTTCGCCGTCGGCACGAACGCCGCATTTTCGTTCGTCCGGCCGTGCGGTCTTGTTCCGCAGATCTTGTGCGAAAGTGAAAAATCCGGGACGTCGGTCACTCCGGGATCAAAGAAGTTTTAGCAAAGGGAAATCCGAAATCCGAAATCCCAATTCACAATTACGATTATGTCTTCAAACGGTTTGAAAATAGCGGTGGTCGGCGGCGGATTGGCCGGGCTCGCGGCGGCGATGAAGATCGCCGAAGCTGGTCACAGCGTCGATCTGATATCGGTTGTCCCGGTCAAACGGTCGCACTCGGTGTGTGCGCAGGGCGGTATCAACGGCGCGGTCAACACCAAGGGAGAGGGTGATTCGCCCTGGAAACACTTCGATGACACCGTTTACGGCGGCGACTTTCTCGCGAACCAACCTCCCGTACAGCGGATGTGCGAGATGGCGCCCAAGATCATCAATCTTTTCGACCGCATGGGAGTGCCGTTCTCACGCACGCAGGAAGGACTGATCGATTTTCGTCGGTTCGGCGGAACGCTCCATCACCGGACTGCGTTCGCCGGTGCCTCGACCGGCCAGCAGCTGCTTTACGCGCTCGACGAACAGGTCCGCAAATACGAAGCCGCGGGCATGGTCAACAAGTATGAGGGTTGGGAGATGCTCTCGCTCGTACTCGACGACCATCAGGTCTGCCGCGGATTGATCGCGATGAACCTGCAGACGCTCGAACTCAAGGAA
>JAKOSS010000503.1 GCA_029777145.1 Acidobacteriota bacterium
CGGGCTGATCGCCTATTTGCTGCTCATCCAGTTGTCGCCGACGCCGACTTCGGCGATCAGCGGAATGTCGAGTTTCACGGCCTCTTCCATTTCGCGCTTGACGATCTCGCAGACGCGTTCCACCTCATTCGCGGGCGACTCGAAGAGCAATTCGTCGTGGATCTGCATGATCAGCTCTGTCTCAAGCTTTTCCCGGATCAGCGCCGCATCGACCTTGAGCATCGCGATCTTGACGATGTCCGACGCGCTGCCCTGGATCGGCATGTTGATCGCCTCGCGTTCCGCCCGTGAGCGGAGATTGTAGTTCCGGTCGTTGATCGACGGGAAATAGCGGCGCCGGCCGAAGATCGACGTCACGTAGCCTTGCTCGCGGGCGACCTCCGGCGTGTCGTCCATGAATTTTTTGATTCCCTTGTAAGTGTTGTAATAATTCTGGATAACTTCCTTCGCCTCAGATCGCGAGATGCCCACGCGCTGCGAGAGACCGAAGGCTTCGACCGCGTACGCGATACCGAAATTCACGATCTTCGCCAGCCGCCGCTTCTCCTTCATGTCTTCCGGTGTCGACGCGCCGAAAACGAGCTTCGCGGTCTTGGCGTGAATGTCCTCGCCATGTTCGTACGCCTCCATCATCACCGGATCGTGCGTGATGTGCGCCAGAATGCGCAATTCGAGCTGCGAATAATCGGCGGAGATCAGTTTGTTGCCGGGTTCGGGAATGAACGCGCGGCGGATCTCCTGGCCGAGTTCGGTCCGTACCGGAATGTTCTGGAGATTTGGATCCGTCGACGACAGACGGCCGGTCGCGGCGACCGTCTGGTTGAGTTTTCCGTGGATGCGGCCGTCGGAGGCGATCTGCGTCGGAAGAACATCGGAATATGTTGCCTTGAGCTTGTCGAGCTCGCGGTAATCGATGATCAGCTGCGCGATCTCGTACGTCTCCGCAAGTTCCGCGAGGATGTCCTTCGACGTCGAGATCTGTCCGGTCGCGGTTTTGCGTCCGGTCTCGATGTTGAGTTCCTGCAAGACCTCGCCGACCTGCTTCGGCGAGTTGATCTTGAACTCGTGCCCGGCGATCGCGAAGATCTTCGCGCTGATCGTCTCGAGTTCGTTCGTCACGAATTCCGAGAACTTCTTGAGCGCCTCGACATCGACCTTCATGCCGGCGATCTCCATGTCGAACAGAACTCGGACAAGCGGAACTTCGATCTCGGCGTAAACCTTCTCCAGCTTGTCCTCGATGATCTTCCGGCGGACTTTCGGAGCAAGCTGGAAAGCGTAATCGGCGCGTTCGGCGGTCGCGTACTGCGATTTCGACCAGCCTTCGGGAACCTCGTAAACGCCCTCGATCGCAAGGTTGAACTGCGCGAGGCTTTCGAGATCGGTCTTGCGCCCGGAATCGATCACGTAGGCGGCGATCATCGTGTCGTCGACCACCTTTTCGGGCGTGATCCCGAGTTTCGTCAGGCAGGCGAGCTGCGATTTGAAATCATGCGTGACCTTGTCGAGAAAGCCGTTCGAGAGGATGTCCCGCA
>JAKOSS010000504.1 GCA_029777145.1 Acidobacteriota bacterium
ACGGTGCCATCGGCGATGGCAACACGCGCGGTGGCGTTATTCAATGCGTCGAAAGACGAAGTTGCGGGGTGAATATGACGTACCGAATCCTGTCAGTTTCTCTTTTGCTCACAATGGCGGTTCTTTTGACCACGATCTTTGTGTCGCTTCAGAAGCGTCAACTCAAAACCGCCGATCTGCTTTTGAAACCTCTCGAAGTCGATGCGGTTCTCCCGGCCGAATCGGACCTGATTCGGACCGAGTTCGCACTGCGGATGGTTGAGACCGGGGACGGATTCCACGGCGATCAGGTCGAGGCGAAAGACGGCCAGCGCTGGCTCGGGCTGTTCGTTGAAGACGGCAAATATGTTCTTGAGACGCGCCCGGTAAGAGTTCGATTGGTAAACGATCCGATTATCGACGGCGATGTCGGTATGACCGGGAAGTCGGTTGAAACAGTTCCGACGGGAACCGCCATCTTTCTCCTGCGCAATGCTCCGATGCTGAAAGAAGGCGGAATCGAGACGATTTTCTACAACGGAAATGACGGCGGACTTTCGCTCGAAAACTGGTTCTCGCGTTCGTTCAGGTTCGGGGGCAAAAACTACGAACTACGCGTGGAAAATTCAGTTGCCGTTGAAAAATACCTTGGAAAGGGCTCGAGATTGGTTCTTAGCGATGGCGAGACCTCTCAAGTTCTTAAATCGTTGCCGAACGGCTGCACCGACTGCGGTTGGACTTTGTATTGGGCCGGCGACCTCGACCGCGACGGCAAACTCGATCTTTATTTGGATTTGAGCAATCAGTACAACGTTATGGACAAAGTGCTTTTTCTTTCGGGACAAGCCAGACCGGGGAGATTGGTCAAACTTGTCGCAGATTTCTTGACGAACGGTTGTTGATGACTGGATACGAAGAAAAATTCAGCGGATTGTGGAGTTATGTTGAGCGGCACCGGCCGGCGATCGAGGAAGCGCTGCACACTCATCTGCCGCTCGCGCCGCCGAGCATCGAGACGCGCTTCAACGAGGCCGTCGAATATGCGCTTTTTTCGGGCGGAAAAAGGCTGCGACCAGTGCTGACGATGCTCGGAGCTGAACTCGTCGGCGGAAGCGCCGAATCGGTGACACCGGCGGCGGTTGCGGCTGAATACATTCACACGAGTTCGCTGATCTTCGACGATCTTCCGTGCATGGACAACGCCGAGCTTCGGCGCGGGAAGACTTCGGTGCACGAAAAATTCGGCGAAGGACTCGCGGTGCTCGTCGCAATCGGATTCTTGAACGCATCGTACGGACTCGTCTTCGTCAATCACGCGAACCTTCCCGAACGGGCGATGCTCGCGCACGCGGAACTCGTCGAGTGCATCGGCGCGGCCGGGATGGTCGGCGGACAGGCGGTCGATCTCGCGCTCGCGACGGGCGCCGGATCGTCGAAATATGCCGAATCGGAATCGATCCGGAACCTTAAAACTTCGGCGCTGATGCGGCTCGCGATCCGCGTCGGAGCGATCCTCTCGGGCGCGAGTTCTCTCGATCTCGTGAAACTTTCGCGATTCGCGGAACTGCTCGGGGACGCTTATCAGTTGAGCGACGATCTCATCGACGTGGAAGAAGACGACGCGATCTTCGCGAACAAAACGTTTGCCGGCGCAAAAGGCCGCGATGCCGCGAAACTGCGTCTCAATCAGACCATCGATGACGCGAAGCGGATCCTGATCGAAAATTTTCAGCCCTCCGAGGCCCGCAGTTGCCTCATACAGTTTGCGGATTATCTTGTTGAGCGGAGAAGTTGAAATGCTCAGACGAATTATCAATGCGATATTTCTGATCGGAATCGCGGGAGCGTTTGGCTTCGTGATTCAAGCTGCTGATCACAATCGTGGATTGGTATTGCGCGGTTCCGTGGTCAGGCAGGTGCGAGCCGTCGGGAAAAAGGACGCTGATTGGAGCCTACTTCATGTTTTGTGGGTTCAAATGGAATTCAAGAATGAGGGCGACCAGAA
>JAKOSS010000505.1 GCA_029777145.1 Acidobacteriota bacterium
CGGACGCCACGACGGATACTGGTCGATGTTCGACGTGTTGGTCAGTTGCACCGGATTGCTGCCGTCGGCGTCCGAGATCCAGATGCTCATCGGCACGGACGTGTTCGCGCGTCCCTGATAAACGATCTTCTGGCCGTCGGGCGAGAACCTTCCGAGCAGCGCGATGCTGCTCCCGATCGTCAGCCGGTGCTGCGATGAACCGTCGGTGTTCATCCGGAACGTGTTCGGATAGCCGAAACGGTTGGAGAAGATCATCAGCGGCATCTGACCCGAGACGCTCTCGGGTACGCGGTCGAGCGCGGCGACCTCGTCGTCCGTCATTGCGCCCTCGTAAAACCGCAGACGCGCGATCGAGCCTCCGGATGCCTGTACCGGATTGTTGACATAATCCTGGAAGAGCCTGATCCCGTTCGATAGCGGCGATCCGTCATCGGGCTCGGTGATCCTCAGGAATCCGTCGCGATAGACCTTGACCGTTCCACCGCCGCGTATCAGGACTATTTGGATATATGTATTCGCCGTAAGCGGCGAGGTTGACAGGCTTTCGCCCTCGATCCGTCCGTCGAGCAGGAATCCGCCCTGATCGGCCGCCGTTCCGCCGGACGTGTCGAGGAGTCTTCGCCTTCCACCGAGCGCTCCCAATTTGACGGTAACGACCATCGTGAACGAGTTATCGGTGACAACGCCGGCGAGAGTGTTCATCGCCACGCCGTTATTGAGCGGGAAACTCAGAACTTGCCGCGAGAATCCGTCGACGGTGTCCGTCGCGAACGCGTTCGGCCCGTTGCCGCTCGCGACGAGATCCGTCAACGGCGGCGCGTTCCCGATCGAACTGTTGAGATTGCCCTGGAACTGGTAGTCGGCCTTGAGCGGACCCATTGCAGGCGTCGGCGACGGCGTCGGAGTGATCGTCGGCGTGGGAGTCACGGTCGGAGTTGGCGTCGGAGTAACCGTCGGCGTCGGTGTCGGAGTAACAGTCGGAGTTGGCGTCGGCGTTGGCCCGGCTGACGGATGATAGATCCCGACATTTGCCGAAACATAGCAGCCGGCGGTCGCGAAACTGCCTCCGACGAGGAGGTTGGCGTCATATTTTGCCAACGCGTAAACCTCGCCGGGATATGAACCTGAGCTGACGCCCGGTCCGGGTGGCGTCCATTGGGTTCCGTCCCAACGTACGATCGATCTGGTCTGAACGCCGTCCGCGGACGTGAATTTGACGACGGCATACAGGACATTTTCGAAGAGCGCGATATGGGTGATCTCATTCGAACCGGAAGCATATGTGGTCCAGTTTGTCCCGTTCCATTTATTAAGTGAGTACACCGGAGTGCCGTAATAACCGGATACCGTTAGAACATCGCTACCGGAAATTGCGATCGAGCTGACCGGTTCGTTAATGCCCGAACCAAGCGCAGACCATTCGGTCCCGTTCCATTTGGCGATGTGGTTCGCCGGGACCCCGCCGGCTGCCGTGAAATATCCGCCGACATAAACGTCGGTTCCGTCAACGGCGATCGACCAAAGGCCACTCCCGGATTCGAAGCCCGACCCAAGGGGAGACCAAGTCGTGCCGTTCCATTTCGCGATACCGCTTGCCGGAGCGCCGCCAGCCATCGTGAAACGGCCGAACACGTACAAGTCAGATCCGGAAACCGCAATCTTGTACACGTCGCCATTCACTCCGAGACCGAGTGAAGACCAACTCATACCATCCCACTTCGCGATTCCCCTTATCGGCAACCCTCCAGCGGTGGTGAATTCCCCGGCGACGTAAACGTCATTTCCTGAAACCGCAATGTCAGTCACATGACCGTTCACACCCAAACCCAGCGCCGACCATCCTTCACCGTTCCATCTCGCCACGTTGTTTGCGGCAACTCCCCCGGCGGTCGTGAAAACGCCGCCGGCATAAGCATCGGTTCCCGACGTGGCAATGGCAAAAACGGGGCTGTTCGGCCCGGCGTTCGGCATCGAACTGAACGCCGACCAAGAGGATCCGTTCCACGTCGCTAGATTTCGATAGGGCACGCCGTCGACCGTCAACCCTTGACCGAAGGCGTAGACGTTGGTTTGAAAGACGGTC
>JAKOSS010000506.1 GCA_029777145.1 Acidobacteriota bacterium
GACTGACGATGACTAGATGCAAGCGGGACGCTTGCGCTCCAGTCGAAATGAGGATCGACGTTTTAACAATTTTCCCGGAGTTCTTTCGCGAGGTCTTTGATTTTGGTATCATTCGCCGCGCACGCGGAGCCGGGATCGTCGAGATAAACGTTCACGATCTTTGTGATTTCACGCTCGACAAACACCGCAAGGTAGATGACCGGCCGTTCGGCGGTGGCGACGGAATGGTTCTGATGGCTGAACCGATCTTCCGCGCACTTGAAAATTTGATTGGGACAGCGGATCGCGATCAGTATCCGGATGGCACTCGGGTCGTATTGCTCTCGCCTCAAGGGAGGCAGTTGAAGCAGACGGTCGCGCGCGAATTCGCCGACGAATCGACGCATATCGTTCTGATCTGTGGACGGTACGAAGGGGTCGACGAGCGTGTCAACGAGGGACTAGTCACGGACGAGCTTTCGATCGGCGATTACGTGCTATCGGGCGGAGAGCCGGCGGCGACGGTCGTCGTCGACGCGATCGTCAGGCTTCTGCCGAACGCGCTCGGGAGCGAGACTTCGGCCGATAACGACTCGTTCTCAGACGGGTTGCTCGATTGTCCGCATTATACGCAGCCGCGCGATTTTCGCGGCATGCGGGTCCCCGAAGTTTTGCTCGGCGGAAATCACGCCGAGATTGAAAAATGGCGTCACGAAATGGCGCTCGAAAAAACAAAAAAGGTCCGACAGGACTTACTACTTAAGGAGAATGGCTGAAAGTGAGTAGTTCACGGTTTTGTGAAACTGAGAAACGTCACCTCTCGCCGACAAAAAAATGAACCGTTTAGACAGCATCGAACAGTCACAGTTGAAGGAGAATATCCCTTCATTTCAGCCCGGCGACACCCTGAAGGTGCACGTCCGCATCAAGGAAGGAAACAAAGAGCGTCTTCAGGTTTTCGAAGGCGTCTGCATCGCCCGCAAGCATGGCGGCGCGCGTGAGACGATCACCGTCCGCAAGGTCAGCTTCGGTATCGGCGTCGAGCGCATCTTCCCGCTTCACGCGACGATCGTCGATCGTATCGACGTCGTCCGCCGCGGTAAGGTCCGTCGCGCAAAGCTTTACTATCTGCGTGCACTGCGCGGTAAGGCGGCGCGTATCAAGGAACGGGATTTCCGCAACAAGAAACATCAGTAGGCCGATATCCATTTGGGATTTCGGATTTCGGATTTGGGATTTCGGATTGAACTCCGATGATCGATTCCAAAAGAGCGCAGAGAATCGCAAACGCGGTTCTCTGCGTTCGCATTTTTGCAATATGATTTAGCGAGCGATGCATAACCTCGAATTGTTTCCTGAACAAGATCCGAAATCCGAAATCCGAAATCCGACATCACAAATCGGTCGTCTCTTCGAAGATCAGGCGTTCTCTGAGGGTTACCGGTTCGTTGCCGGCGTCGACGAGGTCGGGCGCGGATGCCTCGCCGGGCCGGTCGTCGCCGGGGCGTGCATCCTTGATCTCACAAAACCGCTGCCTGAATTCCTCAACGATTCGAAGCAGGTTACCGAAAAGCGCCGGATCGAAATCGACGCGTATCTTCGGTCGAACTCGATCGCGTTCGCCATCGGCGAAGTCTCCGCCGAAGAGATCGACCGCACGGACATTCTCCGAGCGACGATGAAAGCGATGAAGATCGCGATTGCCGCGCTCGAACCGGCCGCCGATTTTCTCCTGATCGACGCGCTTCGTCTAAAAGAACTTACCCTGCCGCAAAAGGCGATCATCAAGGGCGATGCGACGTCCGTCTCGATCGCCGCCGCTTCGATCATCGCCAAAACGTATCGCGATGACCTCATGAAACGACACGCCGAGGCGTTTCCCCAATACGGATTCGATAAGCACGTCGGGTACGGAACGAAGGCGCACTTCGCCGCGATCCGCGAACACGGTCCGTGCGAACTTCATCGAAAGAGCTTCAAGGGAGTGATGTGATTGGGGAATTGGGATTTGGGATTGCGGATTGGTCATCCGCGGATAACGTGAATGTCGCAAACAGGCACAGAACGAGATCCGTGGAATCCGCGTAATCCGCGGCGAATGATTCCTGCAAAAGGTGAATCGGCCTTCGTGTGAACTTCGTGTGAACTTCGTGTTTCTTCGTGGAAAACCGCGGCAATCAACGAAGGGACACGAAGTACCACGAAGAGATCTGAAGTGTTTTGCCGGCGATTCTGCGAGTGTCGCAATTGAGAACGGTAAGAAATCCGTGTTATCCGCGTAATCCGCGGCAAGAGATTCCAGCCGGTCTTGCTCCGAAACGGAAGGCGCGGAGTCGAATCATCGATCGCCGCGCCTCTTGCGTGTTGGAGGGTTAACTCAAGAAACAAGTCCGCGGAAGTTCTTCGGATCCGCCGTGAATCCCGGGAAGATCTTGTCTAGATTCCTGTTGCCGAGATGTCGGCTTGCGACTTCGGCAAAGACGTCGCGAAAGTCGGTCGTGACCGCGAGGTCGCGTCCGTCGTAAAGATTTTCCGTCTTCAGACCTTTCCAGTCGCCGTAAATCTTGCCGCCTTTCACGCCGCCGCCGATCGCGAACATGACGTTACCGTGTCCGTGATCCGTACCGCGTCCGCCGTTCTCGCGAACCGTGCGTCCGAATTCCGACATCGTCAGGATCATCACGTCGTCCATTCGATTTCCGAGATCGACCGTGAGCGCTTTGATCGCGCCGCCGAAATCACGCAGCAAATTCCTCAACGTAGCGGTCTCGCCGGTGTGCGTGTCCCAGCCGCCCACTTCCGTAAAAGCGGTCTCGAGCCCGACGTCTGCTTTGATCAACTGCGCGATCTGCTTCAGCGATTGCCCGAACTGAGAGTTCGGATACTGCGCGCCATTCTCGGGCTGGAACTTCGCCGGGTTCGCCTTTTTCAAATAATTGACTGCCTCGAACGTTTCCTTGCCAGTCTCGCCGAGCGTGTCTTTCGCGTTCTGTTGGTAGATATCTTCGAAACCGCCCTGAACCGATCGTGTGTACGCTCCGGCCTTGATCGCAAAATCCGCGAGGCTCGACATCGCGATCGTCGGATAGCGGCCCATCATCGTTCGCGGAGTCTGCTGGGTCATTGCCACCGCACGGAACGCGCTTTCGCCCTTCAACTGAGATGTCTGAAGCACTCGGTTCAGCCAACCGTCGACCGTTCCCTTGTTTCCGGGCGTGCCGGATTCCATATAATCCTGGGCATCGAAATGTGAGCGCGTATTGTTCGGAGAACCCGCTGCATGAATCACTGCCAACTGTTTTGAGTTCCAAAGCGATTCGAACGGCGCGAGCGAAGGATGAAGGCCGAAGTAGCCGTCGAGATTGATCGCGCCATCATTCGCACCCGGCTTCGGGATCGCGATCGTTCGTCGGGCATCGTAATATGCCGGATCGCCATACGGCACGGCCATGTTCAGGCCGTCGACGGCACCGCGCTGGAAGATCGTGATCAGGATCTTGCGCTTGCCGCGCGTCGTGCGCGACTGCGCGTTCGCAAACTGATGTAGGAAGTCCGGCGCCGCCGCCATGAACCCGAAACTCGCCAACGCGATACCGCTCGATTTCAGAAAGAAACGTCTGTCCATTAATGCAAAACCTCTTGGAAATTAATATCGGCGAATTGTTGCCGGCACTTCATTAGACGCCGTCATTCGGCCTTTAGTCGTTTTTATTTGCCGTCGGTTGTCGACCGCTGGCATCTCGTTTATAACTAAATCAATTATGCGCGAAGAACTCGTACAACTCATACTCGAACGGCTCGACCGCGACGCGGAAGCGATCAAAGCCGACTTCCACGCCGACAAAGGCATCAAGACGCACTTTACGGCAATCGACAATTTCTTTCCCGATGACGTCGCGCGAAAGATCTTCGAAGCGTTTCCGTCGTTTGAAATAATGCGGCTGCTCGACAGTTTTCGCGAGAAGAAATACACCTCGAAGGATTTTGACGAGTTCGATCCGCTGATGAAGGATGCGACGTTTGCGTTTCAGGATGAGCGCGTTGTAAAACGTGTCGCCGAACTGACCGGAATCGAGGATCCGCACGGCGATCCGCATCTTTACGCAGGCGGCCTGAGCGCGATGACCAAAGGCCATTTTCTCAACCCGCACCTCGACAATTCGCACGACGGCGAGCGGAAACACTATCGCGTGCTCAATCTGCTTTACTACGCCACTCCCGGGTGGAAGGTCGAAAACGGCGGCAATCTTGAACTCTGGGACGAGGACGTGACGCGCCCGATCGAGATCCCGAGCCTTTTCAACCGTCTCGTTCTGATGGCGACGAACGACAAGTCATTTCATTCGGTGAACGAAGTCAAGGCAGACGGCGCCCGCTGCTGCGTTTCAAACTACTATTTCTCGCCGCACTCGCCGAACGGATACGAGACGTTCCACATCACGTACTTTCAGGCGCGTCCCGAGCAAACCTTCCGGCGACTGCTAACCAAGGCGGACAGCGAAATGCGGACGGCGATCCGCAAGGTCGTCAAGGGCGGTTTCGCGAAGAAAGACATCTACAAAGGCGAAGAGAGCGATTGACCTTCCATTGAACCCGAACGGCAATTGAGAAATCTGCCGGCGAACTTCCGAAAATGAACGCAGATCAGAGGCGTCTTCGGCGGTCGGTGTTTTCCCGTAATTTCGACGACCGGCGGAAACACGGAAGGCGATCTTTGGACGTTCCATTGATCCGCGAACACGCGATTCGCGTTGAACCTCATCGACCGTTGATTCGTAAGAACACGAGTTGCCAA
>JAKOSS010000507.1 GCA_029777145.1 Acidobacteriota bacterium
GATGATGATCGGGTTTCCGGCGGTCGTCGTGATGTTTCTTTTTCTCTGGTTCTACCTCGACAAGCTGGCGCCGGCAGGCGTGAAAGAGATCGAAGGCAGCGCCGAGATGCTCGATCGCGAGCGGGACAAACTCGGCCCGTGGACGCGGGGCCAGCGCTCGGTCGTCATCGCCTTTTGCATCACGGTCGCGATGTGGGTCGTCCCGGGGATCGTCGCGCTCATCGTCGGCGAACAGAACGCGATCTACAAAACGCTCAATTCACGTTTGCCCGAAGCGGTCGGCGCGATCCTCGGCGCGACGCTCCTTTTCCTTCTGCCCGGCGATGACAAGGGCGAAAAGGCGATCACGTGGGAAGACGCGGTCAAGATCGACTGGGGCGTGATCTTTCTCTACGGCGGCGGGTTCGCGCTCGGCGTGCTATCGTTCCAAACCGGACTCGCCGAGGCCGTCGGTCGCGGATTGACGGCGATGCTGCCGCTCAGCGGCGGCTTTGGACTGCTCGTCGCGTCGGTCGTCGTCGCGGTGATCGTTTCGGAGACGACATCCAACACGGCGTCGGCGAACATGGTCGTGCCGGTCGCCATCGCGATCGCGACGACGCAAGGGCAGGACCCGTTCATACCGGCGCTCGGGGCGACGCTCGGGGCGAGCCTCGGATTCATGTTGCCGGTCTCGACTCCGTGCAACGCGATCGTTTACGGTTCCGGCTACATCCCGCTCATGAAGATGGTTAAGTACGGCGTTCTGCTCGACATCGTCGGCGCGATCGTGATCATTGCGTTCGTCTGGATGTTCGGCGGAATGATCCGATAGATCCCGAATTCAGGATTTCAAGCGGAGCATTCCATGGATTTCAAGTGGAGCATTCCAAGGATTCCAGGCGGAGCATTCCATGGATTTCAAGCGGAGCATTTCAATGATTCCAGGCGGAGCATTCCAAGCATTCCAGGCGGAGCATTCCAAGCATTCCAGGCGGAGCATTTCAAGATTCGAGAACGGTTGTTCAGGCTTGACGTTGGCAATTCGCCATTGCGATTCGCAATTTGCCAATATCCGGGGTCAATAGCCCTTATCTAAACCGCACATTTGCAGCATTTTAACAAAACACCACCTTTGGTCTCCGATTTGCACTGACTGACTCAGGAGGAATAATTCGATGAAGATCGTGATCGCAGGCGGAACCGGACAGGTCGGGACGATCCTTGCGCGGGAGTTCGGGAAACGTCGGGACGAGGTCGTGATACTATCGCGGCACACCATTGCCGGTTCGCCGTTCAAGGTGGTCGGTTGGAACGGCAAAGACCCGGGCGCCTGGTCGCGCGAGATCGACGGCGCGGATATCGTGATCAACCTGGCAGGCCGTTCGGTCAACTGCCGATATAACGCCGACAACCGCCGTCAGATCATGGACTCGAGGGTCGATTCGACATTGGCAGTCGGACGCGCGATCGAGGAGGCCAAGTTACCGCCGCGCGTTTGGCTCCAATCCTCAACTGCCACGATCTACTCGCACGGTATCGATGCACCGAACGACGACGTCGATGGAGTAATTGGCGGCAACGAGCCGGACGTGCCGGAAACATGGCGGTTCTCCATCGACGTTGCACGGACGTGGGAAACGGCCGCGAATTCATTCGACTTGCCGCACACTCGAACGGTATTGATGCGCTCGGCAATGACCATGTCGCCGGATCGGAACGGGATCTTCGACGTGATGCTCGGACTCGTTCGAAAGGGACTTGGCGGCACCGCCGGTGACGGCCGCCAGTTCATTTCATGGATACACGATCGGGATTTCGTCCGGGCCGTTGATTTTTTGATCGAGCGCGGGGATCTGAGCGGACCAGTGAATATTTCGGCGCCGAATCCATTGTCGAACAGGGAATTCATGAAAATCTTTCGTGAAACGTGGGGAACCGGCGTCGGACTGCCGGCGACGAAGTTCATGCTCGAGATCGGCGCTGTGTTTCTTGAGACCGAGACGGAGCTGATTCTCAAAAGTCGCCGGGTCGTGCCGCGCCGGCTTCTGGAATCAGGTTTCGAGTTCGAATTTTCAGAGTGGCGTGATGCCTGCCGGGATCTGTGCGAACGCTGGAATCGGTAAGCGGTTAGCAGTGAGCAGTGAGCAGTGAGCGGTGGTCATTGGACGGTGGCCAAGGTTCAGACGGCGCAAATCCCAAATCCCAAATCCCAAATCCGAAATCGAAAAGTGCTTCACCGCAATTCGCGTTTCAGAATCTTCCCGGTCGCGGTCATCGGGAAAGCATCACGGAATTCGACGATCCGCGGGTATTTGTAACTCGCCATATTCTCGCGGCACCACGCGATCATCTCGTTCTCGGTCGCCGTCGCGCCGGGCTTCCTGACGATGAACGCCTTGACCTCCTCGCCGTGTTCGTCGCTCGGGACGCCGATCACTGCGCACAGGCTGACCGCTTCGTGCGTCATCAGCACTTCCTCGAGCTCACGCGGGTAAACGTTGAACCCGCCGCGGATGATCATGTCTTTCACGCGGTCGGAGATGTAGATGAAACCGTCCTCGTCGATCCGGCCGATGTCGCCCGAGTGGAACCAACCGTGGCGGATCGCCGCCGCGGTCGCTTCCGGACGCTTATAGTAGCCGTTCATGATGTTGTGGCCGCGGATCACGATCTCGCCGAGTTCGCCCTTCGGGACGTCCTTTCCGAGTTCGTCGACGACGCGCACTTCCACTCCCCAAACAGCGTGCCCGACGGATCCGGGACGCGTTGCGCCGGGCTTGTTGAAAGTGGCGACCGGCGAGGTTTCCGAAAGTCCGTAGCCTTCGATAATGTCGGCGTCGAATTTCGCCTGAAAGTCCTTAATGACCTCGACCGGCAACGGCGATCCGCCCGAAATGCAGAGCCTTAAGTTCGCTGCGATCTTCGCGATATCGAATTCGTGCGACGGCGGATGATGAAGCAGTCCCCAGTACATCGTCGGAACCCCGACAAAGATCGTCGCCCCGTATTTGTCCATCGTTTCGAGCACCGCATCCGGCGAGAAACGCGGCACGAGCGCCAACGTCGCGCGGTTGTAAAATCCGGCATTCATTTGAACGGTTTGCCCGAACGAATGGAACAGCGGCAGCGTCAGGAGATGGACGTCATGATCGCGTCTTTCGTAGATCGTGTCCGACAGACGCGCATTAAGGATCATGTTGATGTGCGACAGTTCGGCGCCTTTCGGTTGTCCGGTCGTTCCCGACGTGTAGAGGATAACCGCCGTTTCGTCCGCATTTGACGGCACCGATTCGAAATCATCGGACTGGCCGTCGATGAAATGATCGAACGAGATCGCCGTCGGGTATCGTTGCGCGGCGCCCGGATCATCCGACAAAAGTATGAAATCAAAGCAGTTATCACATTCGCCGAAGCCCTTGAACCCTTCGTCGCCGAGCGGCAGATCGGGCGTTCCGGCGAAGCAGAAAAAGGCTTTCGCGTCCGAATCGGCGAGGTGATACGCGATCTCGCGGCCTTTGAGCAAAATGTTCAGCGGGACGACGACCGCGCCGGCTTTGAGGATTCCGTAATAGACGACGGGGAAAAAGTAGAGATTCGGGCAGGCGAGCGCGACCTTGTCGCCTTTTTCGATGCCGATTTGTTTGAGGCCGTTCGCGACACGGTTCGCCAACCGGTCGATCTCGGCGTAACTGAATTCGCGTCCGCGGCAAACGACTGCGGTTCGTTCCGGAACCGCGCGTGCGCTGTCTTCAAAAAGAACTGATAGGTTGATCATTATTGTCAGTGGTCAGTGGTCAGTGGTCAGTGGTCAGTGGTCTGTGGTCAGTGGTCAGTGGTCGGCTGCCCGCAATTGGCACACCGATTTTCGATCCGCACCATTTGATATCGAACGAGATTGAGTTTCCAATCTTACTGTCCACTGTCCACTGTCCACTGTCCA
>JAKOSS010000508.1 GCA_029777145.1 Acidobacteriota bacterium
GGTCAAGAATGCCTCGCGTGTTGTCGTCAAAAACTCGCCTTCGAGTGCTTCGCGCGGGGCGAAGGCAATCGAATGGATCAGAAAGTCGAGCTTTCCGTACTTTTCCCCGACCGCGGCGAACGCCGCATCAACCTGATCCTGATCGGTCACATCGCACGGGACGACGAGTGAGTCCGGTACGTCAACGGTCAGTTTCTCGACGTTTTCCTTGAGGCGTTCGCCCTGATACGTGAACGCCATTTTCGCGCCCTGCGCGATGCAAGCCTCCGCGCAAGCCCAAGCGATCGAGCGTTTATTGGCGACTCCAAACACCATTCCGACTTTGTCTTGAAGCATAAGAAAAAGTAAAAAGTAAAAAGTGAATAGTAAAAAGTAGAAAAGTAATAAGTAAAAAGTAAAGAAGTGAAAAGTCATTGAAGTTCATTGGAACGAGACTTTTTTACTTTTTACTTTGTCCCTTTTACTTGAATCAGTCCATCGCGTAGATCTTCTGAAGCGCTTCGAAATCGAGCAATCGGATATCAACGTCGACCGTCAACGTTTTCGGATCGAATTTTTCGCGCATCGACGAGCGGAGTTCCGCTTCGGACGATTCGTCGAGCTGCGTTACAAGAACGAGCAACAACCGGATCCGTGCCGCATGTTTCGAGTTCTTTATGACCCTGATCGGCGCCGCCATCTTCTTCAGTACGAGGTCGATCTTTGCCTTGCTGATGATCGGCGTCACGAGGAACGTTACCTCGACGCAGGTGATCAGGTCTCCCTTGATGATCACCGCGTCGAACGGCGTATTCCCGACCGTCACGTGGCGCATCAGCGGTACCCGCGCTTCCTGCTGGATCTGCCTTAGCGCGAGGTCCTCGGCGACGATATACGCCGACAGGAGATCGCTCATCTGTTCGTCCGGGATCTCAAGGATCCGCGCCAGCTCCATGACTTCGCGATTGAGCTTGATGCGCTGGCTTTCCGGAAGGTCGATGTCCCAATTCATGCGTCGGTTCCGGTCGCCGGCGATCGATCGTTTCCAGGTCGTGTAACTCAGCGTGACGAATAAGATCGTTCCGACCGCCGCGATCGCGAACAGCACGGCGGCGGTCACGGCTCCGGCACCGACCGCCCATATCACCCCCGCGAGCGAGCACAGCAAAATCACCGCGCCTGTCGCCAATACGGCATAATTCGGATTTTTGTGGTCAAAATCCGCAAGCAAGTATTCGGTCTGCTTCACCATTGATATTCCGTTTTCTTTGGGGAAGATAGTGGCAATTGCTGCCTGAATCCAGTTCGATCAACGAGCGGTTAGTTTCTCATACGCCCCGTGGCAACGCAACAATCGGGGTCAACCGAAGCGATCAGTCGGCGGCGACCCGTTTGGAAATCGCCGCCTTCGGGCACATTCCTATGCCGTGATGCCGCGTTCGAACGGGATGTCGTCGAAGTGCGTCATGCGTTTGAAATCGCGGAAGCGTTGGTTGATCTCGGGGTAATCGAGCTCGTCGACGCGTTCGGTTCCGAATTTTTCGACATTGAACGACGCCATCACCGAACCGTAGATCATCGCGCGACGGAGCGTTTCGTCGTTGATCTCGCTCTGGCTCGCCAGATAACCCATGAATCCGCCGGCGAACGTGTCGCCCGCGCCGGTGGGATCAAAAACTGACTCCAACGGATAGGCCGGACAAGCGAAGTATGAATCGTCGGTGA
>JAKOSS010000509.1 GCA_029777145.1 Acidobacteriota bacterium
ACTGTCGAACCCGGACTCTACATTCCGGCCGACGACAAGGACGCGCCGGCGAAATATCGTGGTATCGGAATCCGCATCGAGGACGATGTTCTCGTCACTGACGACGGAAACGTCAATCTCACCGTCGGAGTCCCGAAAGACGCGGACGCGATCGAGGAAATAATGAATAGTTGAACTGTGGTCGGTGGTCAGTGGTCAGTGAGCAGTGAAACTGTAAACCGATGCCCAGGAGGCACAAGGTCTTAGCTAGAGTGGGTACGCGCAAAGCCGCGAGCAATCGATCGAAAATTCGAGATTGTCTGCGGCTTCTGCTAACTGCTCACGGCTCACCGCTGACGCCGCTACTTCTGCAAAAAGATATCCCGATTGATCGCGGTCGGATCGCCGATCACGACAAAGCGGATATTTTTCATGTACTTCTGCGCAACGCGACGGATGTCCGTATCCTTGACCTCGCGGATCCGGTCGATGAAATCGTACGACTTTCTCCAACCGCCGCCGGCGAGTTCGTAGCGGGCTAGCGAACCGGCCTGGGCGGCATTTGTTTCCTCGCCAAGATAATACGTGGTCAAAAAGTAGTTCGAAACCGCCGTTATCTCGTCGCGGTCGACGAGTCTCGTTTTCAGCAGGTTCATTTCCTGAAGCATCACGCTTATCGCCTGATTTGCGTCATTTGCGGTGACGTAGATGTTCGCCGTGTTGACTGCCGTGGCGTTGATCTCCGCATTCGGCGCGTACGACAATTGCCGCTTCACTCGAACTTCGCGGAAGAACTGGGCTTGCAGAAGACTGATCGCAACCCGCATCGGGTAATAATCCGGACGTCCCGGCGGCGGTGCGTCGAAAACGCCTTTGATGTAGTTCGTCGGCAGATCTCTCGTGACCACCTCGAGAGTCGGCTTCGAGAAATCGATCGGCGGCAGCGCCGTCTCCTTGTAGTCACCTCGCGGGAGCTTTCCGAACGTGGCCGCGACTTTTTCCCTGATCTCCTGCGGATCGAGATCACCCACAAAAACCAGCAGCAGCTGCGATGTCTGCATCACCTTTTTCTGGTGTTCGCGCAACTGTGCGATCGTGAACTTCGAGACGGTTTCAAGCGAACCGTCGGTCTCGAACGAATACGGATGCCCCGCGTAAACCACCCGGTTTTCAAGGACGTCGAGGAAATTATCGGGATTCGTTTCCGATTCCTTGAGTCCGGCCATGATCTGTTCCCGAACGCGCTCGACGTCGGTCGGAGCGAACGCCGGATTGATCACGACGTCAGCAAAGATATCCCACATTCGGTCGAAATTCGGACGAGTCACACCGAGCGAAACCACGCTGAAATCCCTGCCGGCCGATCCGCCCAACGTCGATCCGGTGCGTGCAAGTTCACGACGCACGACGTCGCGCTTGAACTTGGTTCCGGCCTCGACCGATGCGTCGATCATCAAATTCTCGAGTCCGGCAGTTTTGTCCGTAATGTTCCGGACGCCGCCGCGGATAAAGAGTCCGGCAGCGACGGTTTCCGCATTGGGCCGACGTTTAACCAAGACCTTCAGCCCGTTGACGTCAAATTCCGTGACCTGCGACGCCCCTTCGGAGGATCGCGGCGCGCCCCCTGCCTGCGCCAAGACGGCCGACGCCGCAAGCGTGAACGTCAACAGGATCAGCGCCAGCCGTCTCCCGACGGTTTCAAAACGAATTGATTTCATAGTCCTTTTGATTTCAGTCTGAGGCATCATTACTTCCCGATCAGATCGGCCTCCGTCAGATTTGCGGCGGCATTCGCCCGCGGCGAAACGAGCGCGACCCCGATATGGTTTTTGCCGAGAATGTACGTGCGCAGATACCGATTGATCCCTTCGCGGCTCGTCGCCCGCAAATTCTTGTGATATCCGCGGAAGTACTCGATACCCGTAGATGACCACCAAAAACTAAGCGTGTGCGCGTATTCGCTAAGCTTTTCCCGATCGAAAAGGTCGCGCGATTCAAGGATCGTCGTCGCGCTCTCGAGTTCTTCGTCGGTGAAATAGTTTGGCTTGTCGAACTGCGAGATCTCCGTGTAAAGCGCCTTGAGCGCGGCGCGGGCGCGCTCCGGCGACGTGACGAGGACTACCTGGATCGGCCCGACATTGCGCTGCGTGTAGTAGTTGATGCTCGCGCTCGCGGCCAATCCGCTGTCGACCAGCGCGCGCTGGAACCTCGAATCCGGCTGAGCCAGGATGTACGAGAAGACGTCCGCGGCATACGTCGAAGCATCGTCCTTGCCGATCGACGGTCCGTGCCATCCGATCTGGATAAAGACGTTCTCGGCGCCTTCACGATCAATGTTCTTTTCGACGATAACGCCCTGACTCTTGGGCAGCGGCGGATGCTCGACCATCGGGAATTCCTTGAACGGATCGACCTCGCGCCGCGGCCACTTTCCAAAATACTTCTCGGCGAGTTCGAACACCCGCTGGGGATCGGCATCGCCGGTAACGACCAACGCCGAGTTGTTCGGAACGTAGTATCGGCCCTGGATCAGCTTCATCTTCTCGGTCGTCGCGGCGAGCACCGACGCGCGGGTTCCGAGCGGATTCTTGCGGCTCGGATACTTGAAGTAGAGCCGGTCGTTGATCGCGCGGTCGAGATAGTAGAACGGATTCGATTCGTTGCGGTCGATCTCGCCGACCACGACCCGGATCTCGTCATCGAGTTCCTGCGGATCGAACGTCGGAAACTGGATCGAGTGGCTCATGTACTGCAACGCCGTTTCGATGTTCGAACTCGTCGTGTTCAGATAATAGTTGACGACTTCCTCGCGGGTCGACGCATTGGACGTCATTCCGATGTTGTCGATATCGTAAAGATAGGACGTATCGCCGATCTCGGGCTTCAGTTTGAGCGTCTCGGCGCATCCGGCGTTGAAAAAATAGTTCGTATTTTTCTCTGCCCGCGCGCGCTCGCAATTGAACACATAGATCGCCTTGTTCGGCTTGAAGAACATGTGTTCGTAAAGATGCGAGAGTCCGTTGAGCTCGGGCGGTTCGGTGAACGATCCGTTGCGGACGGCGATCTCGACCGTCAGGAGCGGAACGCTGGAATCCTGAAGGACGATCACCTCGAGCCCGTTCGGCAAGACCTTGCTGACAAACGGGATCTCGATACCGGCCTGGGGAACCGTTTTCGCGACCGGCGCCGGTGTCGGGCCGTTCGGTTGCGCCGGTTTCCGGCTCTGTGCAAAACTGAAGTTCGTCGTGATCGCCGCGATCAGGACAAAACAAAGGAACGATTTTTTCACTAGAAAACTCCCAAAATATTGGATGTCAGATGACGGCCGACGAGGGCGAGTTGCGTCAATCATTACATTTGAAGTGACTTCTACGCAAAATGCTCGCCGAGGTTTTTGACACGACTACTTTTACACGAGGGAAGGTAAACGATGGAACGAGATAATTTGATGCACGGTGCGCGGACGGCGATGAATCGCAGCCCTGAAATCCGCGAATGGGCCGAGAGCTATTTGAAGGCAAAAACCCGGGCCGAGAACGAGTCGATGTCGGACGAGGAATTCGAAAAATACTGGAAATATCACAAGCCCGAGATCATGCACGCCGGCGCCGCTGAAGCGATTCAAGCGTACAAGAGCAGTGGTCAGTGATCGGTGGTCAGTGGTCAGTGGTCAGTGGTCAGTGGTCAGATGAAGAATAAGATCAACCGAATGCCGCGAGATACCAACGACAGGCCACCAACCACTGCTCACTGCTTACGGCTCACCGGCCACTGGCCACTGGCCACTGACCACCGACCACCGCTTACTGGATATTGAAGATCGCCATTGACGAGTCGTGGTCCGAGAACCGCTCGACGCGGTTCGGGTCGTTCCGGTAGACCTCGGGGAAATCCGCGTTGAGATGAGCGAATCCGAAGCCGGCAACGATTTTCCGGAACGGGGCGTTGACGATGAAATGGTCGAGCACCTGACCGTTTCCGTCAAAGACGTACGAATAGCACGTTTTCGGATCGATCAGATCGACAAGATTCACGAGGTCCGATTCGACCAGATCGTCCGTCGGGATCATCACGGCGTCCTTCGCCGCCGGCGTGCCCTTGATCGTCCCGATCACGTCCATGATGCCGTCGTTGAATTGGTAGAAGTTGAAGTCGCCGATCAGCGCGATCCTTTCGTTCGGATTTGCCTTCTGCCGCTCGTTCACAAACTTTGCGAGAAACTCCGCCTGAAGCTTCTTTTTCATTCTCACGAACGGCGCGTCCTTGTCGTCATCGTAGCCGCGGAATGATTTGAGGTGGTTGACGATGACCGTGAACTCGAACGGCGTCGTGCCGTTCTTGACCGACGCGCGGAGCAGAAACGGCGGCCTGTCATTGAGATGCACGTCGTCTTTTGAGACCGGATTCTTGAATTCATCGTCCTTGCCGAACTGCTTCGTTTCGAGCACTTCCACCCGTGACGTCTTCACCAGAAACCCGGAATCGATCCCGCCGAAATCGTTTCCCTCGACAAGATAAGCGTCATATTTCGGATTCTCAGCTCCGGCGGCTTCGGCATCCTTGTTGATCCGCTCGGCCAGTCGTTTCAGAGCCGACAGATTCTCGGCCTCGACCATTCCGATCACGTCCGGCGTTTTCAGATAAAGCCGGATCGCGCGCGAGATCTTCGTGAGACGCCGGTCGAATCCCTCGCGAGTGATGATCGGCTCCTTGACGTCCGGATCGTCCTCGTCGTCAAAGAACCGCTCAATGTTCATCGACGCGATCGACAGCTGATTCTCCTTTGGCGACGGCAACGCCGACGCCACCTTCAGTCCCGAAACTTCCGGCTTGTTGTCGGGATCGAGACGCAGCGCATAGGCACGGTAAATGTAATCGACCACGCCCGTCAGGTTCTTCACCGTCGCGCCGGTCGTGACGTCGATCGCCTGTCCGCCCAACTGCCCCATGCTCTCGATCCTGATCCGTTCAGGATTGTGATCGAACAAGGCGATTTTCGGAAAATCGCGCTTCAACTTGTCCTTGTCCTTCTCAGGCATCAGAAGATAACTAAGAACGTCGAGTCCGGGTTCGCGAAACGGCCGCGGCAAACCCGGCATGACTCCGTAAAAGGCGCCGCTCGATTCGGCAGTTCCGTTGACTTCGTCGAGCGAACCCCGCTTGTCGGTCGGGGCGACGACGCTGATCTCGGGAATCGTGACCCGCATTCCCTCGTAGCGTTCGAGCTGATTGACGGCCGGGTTCTTGAAATCTTCCATTGTCAGCACGATCGGTTTCGGCAGCGGATTGTTCTTCGATTCGACCGCAATCAGATCGCGCCCCTTCTGCATCGAGATCTCGGTGATCGTCAGGCTCGAAGAATCTCCGAACTCCTTGACCTCACCGCTTACCGTGACGAGATTTCCGACCGTTGCCTCGCCGCCCGGTTCGGTCTTTGTGAAGATATAGATCGCTTCCGACGTCTTCGGATTGTCGTCCGCCTTGTCGTCCGGATTCTGGATGAAGAATCCGTTCCGCGTCCGCGCCGTGACGATTCCGGTCACGCGCACGACCTCACGCACGTACGGCGAAATGTCCTTGTCGCCCTGAATCTCGCTGATGGTACGACTGCGTTGTGCAGTCGCGCCGACGGCAAACAAAAGCAGAATGCCGAATAATCCGATGATGGCTCGTTTCATAAATTGATCGTACGGACGACGAACGCCGCCTGGTTTAGATGCCTAAATCTTACTTCGCGCAGATGAAATGTATGTGAAGAATCTAACACACGCGCGCACCGAATCCGAATCAGCGCGACGGGCCGTCAGAACTGTTTGATCAACTTCCCGCTTGGCAACGCGATCGTAAAACTGCTGCGGTTGCCGCGGTCGTCGCTGATCTCGACGGTTGTTTGGTTTCCCGGTGCGGAGATCTGGAGAAGGAACGACCCGTCGCCGAGCGCGAACGTCGATTTACCCTGCGAGCGCACGGTCGCGCCGGGTTGAGTCTTGCCGCTGATCCGGTAGATCGGTCCGCCGAGCGCCTCGACGCTCCAGTCACGCGCGCCGATCGCGCTGCTGCTCTCGCGTTTGATGACGGTGAATTTCCAGTACGCGCTCCAGTTGCTTGACTGACCCGAACTGGAAACTGCCTTAACACGCCAATAATAGGTTCCCGGTAAAAGCCCGCCGACCGCAAGACTCGGACTTACCAGTCCCTGCTTGTCAACAAGGATCGCGTCAGGCGGTGCGAACTGCGGAAGTTTGGAGATTTGGATGGAGTACGTCAGCGCGAGATTGACGTCGGGGCTCTGCCAGCGAAACATCACATCCGCAACGCCGCTCAACGATCCGACAAGCTGCTGATCCGACGACGGAGAATTGTGGATCGGCGGCGCAAGCAGCTTCTCCTTTGTTCCGATCTTGCCGTTGTTGAGGGCCGCGAACTCGTTCTCCTTGACGACGGTCTTCTCGCCGCCGATCGTGGTTTCAATACTGCCGCGGCTGATGCGGATCTCGCCGCTGTTGTTTTCTTTGTTGATGTCGAAACTGGCGTCGGTGTCGGCTCCGATCTTGTTCTCGGACTCGCGCACTTCGACGACGTTCTCGGTATTCTCAGGTTGTTCCTCGGTTCGGACGTTGATCTGCCCGTCGTCGAGCGTGACTCTGACATTCGGCCCGCCGAACAGCGAGCTGCTGTCGCGGATGACGACCGTTGAATTCGGACGGATCGAGAGCACCGAACCGTCGATCATCTGGATCTTCGCGCGGCCGTCGGCCTGAGTTTGAACGGTGTCGCCGGCGCTGACGAACGTTTGCCGCGTCACCAGGATCGTCTCACGCGTGGCGGCACGGATGATCCGCACATCACCTTCGAAAGTGACGACGATCGCCGCGTCTTTCGGCGCCTCCGGACCTTCCGGTTTGTTGACGAAGTCGCTGTGCATGAACCGCCAGACGCCGAACGCCGTCAAGCCGCAGAACAACAACAAGGCCGTCACCAGATAAATCGTGCGGCGGCGGATGTTCCACCAATCGACGTAGAACTTTTGGTATTTTGGCCCTTTGGGTTCGTTTGGCATCAGGACGTCTCCGAGACCTCTTCTTCAGGTTTCGGAAAGATCAGGGACAGGGCGATCGAAAGAAGGATCGCCAGAACCACGACACCCAGCGAAATATTGATGACGGCTTGTTCGAATTCGTGGTGTTGGTAACGTCGGATAAATTCGGCGAACCCCGCAGTGCTTGACCCGAGAATCATTATCAAGCCTTCCGCCAAAAGTGGCAAGAGCATTTTCACCCCAATAAAGCTGAGCACGAAAGCAAGTCCGTACTTGAGGTAGTGAAATTTTTCGGCCATCCCGAGGAGCAGGAAAAAGAACGTTCTGAGACCGAGGATCGCAAAGATGTTCGACGTGTAAACGATGAAACGATCGGTCGTGATACCGAAGATCGCCGGGATCGAATCGACGGCGAAGACGAGATCGACGACATTGATCACCACCAGGACGAGCAGCAGCAATGTGCCGACGCGCCGGCCGGCGTCATCACGGATGATAAAGTTGTCGCCGTCGTATTTTTTCGAGATCCTGACAAACCGGGTCGTCAGCCGGACGACGAAGTTCTCGTCCGGGTGGAACTCCTCGTCCTCACGAAGCATGTTGATCCCCGTGTAAACGAGAAACGCCCCGAAGAGGTAGAGGATCCAGTGAAACTGCTCGACGAGTTCCGCGCCGGCGAAGATCATCACCATTCGCAGCACGAGCGCCATGAAGATTCCCCAGAAAAGCACCCGGTGCTGATACTTCTTGGGAACCTGAAAATAATTGAAGATCAGCAGGAAAACGAAAAGATTGTCGACCGAGAGCGAGAGTTCGATGATATACCCGGTGAGGAACTCCTTGGCCTTGAAGAACGCGGTCTGCGCGCCGTGATTCGAATCGACGTACCAATAGACGAAGCCGTCGAAAAGCAGTGCGAGCGAAACCCATACAATGCTCCAGACGATGGTCTCTTTGCGCGACGGAACGTGCGACGTTCGGTTGACGATTCCGATGTCCACGAACAGCGCGACCAGAACGACCGCGAAAAAGAAGGTCCAGACCCAGATTGGAAACTCGACGGGATTCATCGTGGACTAATTTAACCCA
Source organism: Acidobacteriota bacterium (assembly GCA_029777145.1). The sequence continues at coordinate 8,108 of JAKOSS010000509.1, forward strand.
CCGCAATCGCGAAAGTCCAAGCCCTGTCGTCATTGGACTTTAAGAGCGTATCTGCTAAAATCGCGGTTTGTCCCAGCAGGCAAGTTGGTTCCAATCTTTTTCGTAAAGGTATTTCAGGATGTTAAAGTTTTTCAGTCGTTTAGAGAAGACCCGCAACTTTGTTCTTATGTTCATCGGGGTCTTGATGATCCTCGGTCTGGTTGTCGGAATCGGAAGTTCAAGTCTGTTCTCGAGACAGGGCACTTCAGAAGGTCTGGCGAACAGTACCGAAGCGGTCGCGAAAGTTGGTAGCGAAAAGGTGACCGTCGGCGAGGTCGCACGGATCAAGCAGGGACGCATGGCGTCGCTGCCGACGCGGTCGATGATCAATATGATGATCGGTCAGAAGGTCATCCGGATCGAAGCCCAGCGGCTCGGCCTGCGCGCCTCGGACGCTGAAGTTGCGAACGCGATCCGCGAGCAGAACAAATCGCCCGACGGAACGCCGCTCGACGTCAAACGTTATGAGCAGTGGGCGATTCAGAACTTCGGCAGCGTCGCTGAGTATGAGCAATCGGTCCGCGATCAGATCAGCGGCGAGAAACTCGAAGCATTCCTGACGTCCGGCGTGGCAGTTTCCGAAGAGGAAGTTTTGAAGGACTTCCAACGAAAGAACACCAAGTTCGATCTTTCGTATGTCGCCGTGAACACCTCGGAACTTGCGCAGGCGATCAAACCGACCGATGCGGAGATCTCCGATTATTTCGAAAAGAACAAGGCCAACTATTACATTTCGGCACCGCAGAAGAAGATCCGCTACATCTTTCTGAACACCGCTAAGGTCGGCGAGAAGATCGCGATCTCTGACGAAGACTACAAGGCCGAGTACGACAAGATTCCTGCCGACAAGAAAAAGAAAGGCGTTGAGGGCCAGCAGATCGTGCTCCGGATCGCGAAGCCGGACTTTGAGTCGCAGGTCATGCAGAAAGGCGCCGAGATCGTCGAACGCGCCAAGAAGGACGGAAAGATCTCGGAAGAAGCGTTTGCCGAACTGGTCAACGGATATTCGGAAGATGCGGCCAGCAAAGCCCGCGGCGGAAAGCTCGCGGGACTCGTTCGCGAGAATCCTGCCAAACCGACCGATCCTTATCAGCGGCTGCTGATGATGCAGGAAGGCGACGTGACCGAACCGATCAAGGAAGGCAGCGCCGTCTACATCCTGAGACGCGGCAAGGACGTTCCGAAATCCTTTGAGGACGCCAAGCCCGAGATCGAGGTCAGTCTGCGCAACCGCAAGGGCTACACTGCGGCTGCGGAGCTCGCCCAGAAGGTTTATCAGGATCTGCAGCAGACGAAGGACGTCGCCGCAACCGCCAAGAAATTTGCAGCCGAGGCGAACATGAATCCGGCCGACATGGTGCGTGAGACGCCGTTCGTCAAACCCGGCGACAACATCGCAAACGTCGGCATCTCGCCGCAGTTTGAGGAAGGCATCAAGAACCTCGAGAACGCGAACGACGTCGGCGAGAAGATCCCGATCCAGAACGGATTCGCGGTCCCGCTTCTCGTTGAGAAGAAGGAGCCGCGCGATTCGACGCTCGACGAGGTCCGCTCGCAGGTGGTCGAATCGGTCAAGCTCGACAAAGCCCGCGCCCAGGTCGAAGAGGTCGCGAAGGCGATCGCGGCGGGCGC
>JAKOSS010000510.1 GCA_029777145.1 Acidobacteriota bacterium
AAACGACCGGTCGGCCGCGGCGCGGAACTGAGCGCTCTTGCGCGCAAAGGATTCGGGAAGGCCGTCGTTTCTCACAGATCGGAAATAGGGAGCCTGCTCAGCAAAAGAACTTAGCAGGCGAACTAATTATGCAAGAAAAATGCGGCCGAAGGCGAATATCGGCCGCATAAAGCGAATAAAACCTTAAGTTCGACCGCTTTTCTTCCAGTCGCTTAAGAAAGCGTCGAGACCTTTGTCGGTCAGCGGATGTTTGACGAGTTGGCTGATCACCTTGAACGGGATCGTCGCGACGTCCGCCCCGGCGAGAGCCGAATCGACGATGTGCATCGGATGGCGGATCGAGGCCGCGAGCACCTCGGTGGCGAAGCCGTAGTTGTCATAGATCTGCACGATGTCGCGGATCAGCTGCATTCCGTCCTGACCGATGTCGTCGAGACGTCCGATGAAGGGCGAAATGTACGTGGCCCCGGCTTTTGCGGCGAGCAGCGCCTGGGCAGCCGAAAAGCAGAGCGTCACATTGACCTTGGTTCCTTCAGATCGGAAAACGCGGGTTGCCTTAAGACCATCGAGGGTCAGCGGGCACTTGATGACGACATTCGGCGCGATCTTCGCGAGTTCGCGGCCCTCGCGGAGCATGCCTTCGGTATCGAGTGCCGTAACTTCGGCCGAAACGTCACCGGCCACCATCTCGCATATTTTCGCGATGTGTTCCCTGAAATCAACGTCGCCTTCCTTCGCGATCAGCGAAGGGTTCGTCGTGACGCCGTCTATCAGTCCCAGTTCATTCGCCTCCCGGATCTCGTCCAGATTGGCGGTATCGATAAAGAATTTCATAATGTTCCTCAGCTTTTCGCGACCGGATTCGAGAGTTTGCCGACGCCCTCGATCTCAACCTCGCAGATGTCTCCGGGTTCGAGTTTCGAAACGCCCGCGGGGGTGCCGGTCGCAATGATGTCTCCCGCGTTCAAAGTCATTTGATGTGATATGTATCGTATCAAAAATTCGACCGGGAAAGCCATTTGCGACGTGTGGCCCGACTGCTTAACGGAGCCGTTGACCCGGCATACGACCTCGAGATCCGCGGGGTCCGCCTCGGTTTCGAGAAAGACGCCGATCGGGCAGAAAGTGTCGAAGGATTTTCCCCTGGTGAACTGCACGTCCTTGCGTTGAAGATCGCGCGCGGTCACATCGTTCAGGCAGGTGTAGCCGAGAACATAGCTCAACGGATCGTCATCGTCGCCGAGCTTCGAACAGCGGTCTGCGATGACAACCGCAAGTTCCCCCTCGTGCTCGACCTGCGCCGAGTGCGGCGGAATGACGATCGAATCACCGTCGGTCATGAGCGCCGACGGCGCCTTGAGGAACAGCAAAGGCTCGTCCGGCATCGCATTTCCGAGCTCCGCGGCGTGCTCCGCATAGTTGCGCCCGACGCAAACGATCTTCGAAGGCGCCGCGGGCGGCAGAAACTGGACGAAATGCGGATCGATGCCTTCGCCGGCAACCGGTTCCGCGCCGGACTCGGGAACCATGCCGGAGTCGGGAAACGGGTGGATGACGCCGTTCTCGAATGAACCCCACAATTCCTCGTCGTCGTACAAAAAGCGGCAGATCTTCATGCTACGGTACCGTGTCGCCGACGATCTCCGACGGCCCGCTGACATTGCCGGTGCGGTCGATCGCCGTGACGTAATAAAAGTAAGTTTTTCCGGTCTCCACAGTTCCGTCCTGATAGGTGTTCGAGGTGATCGGAACGGCGGTCAGCAAGTCCCATTTGTCGATCGCCAACCGGCGGTCCGCAGACCGGTAAATATTGTAGCCGGCAATGTCCGGTTCGACGTTCGATGCAAAAAAGATCGAAATCTGGCCGGGGGCGGCGGCAATCGTCAGCGCGGCCGGCGCGGCCGGTGCGAAGGTGTCCTTCGGCTCGATCGCGACCGACGGCGAATCCAGGCTCTCGACCGGCTCAGCATTCGTTCCGAGGCTCACGGCCCGAACCGAGTAGTCGTACTTTGCGCCAAAATCAAAGAACCGGTCGGCGAACTCGGTCCCCGTCACCGGCGCGGAGTTCAGCTTACGCGATCCTTTGGAGTCCGCGCGATAAATGTTGTATCCAAGGATGTTGGGCGGCGTCGAGCCGTCAACGTTGGCTGCCGGCGCGGTCCATTTCACGAGGACCTGTTCCTGCGACAGTTCAAGAACCGGCGCGTTCGGCGCGTTGGCCACACGGGCGGCGGGTTCGATCAGGATGAAGTTCGAATATGACGCTTTTTGCCCCGATTTGTTGGCGTAGCGTGCCGCATACCGGAGACGCGCTTTCTGTCCGGCGAAACTGAGCGAGTCTTCGTAGACCATCTCCTTTCGCCCGAAGTCGGAGTCTCCGATCTGGACCGTTCCGATGAGCGTGCTCTTTGCCGAAAACTCCTCTTCGGTCAGCACGACGGGCGAGTCGAGAGGCTCGGCAAGACGGAATATGTCGATACGGTCAATGTTAAGCACGCTTCCGGCGGCGGCATTGCGCGGCGGCGTCAGCCAGCTGATGAGGATCCGGTTCCCGCGTTGGGTCGCGCCGATCTGGGGTTTTTGGAGGACGCGCTCGACCGGCGGAACCGGAGGCGTCCGCTTCCCGCAAGCGATAAGCAAAGCACAAAGTGTAAACGTTAATGCTGTTTGCTTTAAGACCGGAATAAGTGCTTTAAGCATAATTTATGCCACTGCATTAAAGGATGTACCGGCTGAGATTCTGGTCGCGGACCAGACCTCCGAGCCGGGCGGCGACAAACGCCGCATCGATTCGCTGGTGCTTCGGTTCAAGGTCGCTGCCCTCGAAACTTATCTCTTCCAGGAGCTTTTCAAGCAAGGTGTGCAGCCGTCGGGCGCCGATATCTTCGGTGGTCTGGTTGATCTCGACCGCCATTTCAGCGATGCGGCTGATCGCGTCATCCGTAAATTCCAGCGTCACCCCTTCGGTGTTAAGCAGTGCTTGGTACTGTTTAATAAGCGAATTCTTAGGCTGTGTAAGTATGCGCTTAAAATCGTCAAGATTCAGTGATTCAAGTTCGACGCGGATCGGGAACCGGCCCTGTAATTCCGGGATCAGGTCCGACGGTTTCGAAACATGAAAGGCGCCCGCGGCGATGAACAGGACGTGTTCGGTGTTGACGAGCCCATAGCGGGTATTGACGTTCGTTCCCTCGACGATCGGAAGAAGGTCGCGCTGGACGCCTTCGCGGGAAACATCCGGTCCGCTGCCGGATTCGCGCCCGGCGATCTTGTCGATCTCGTCGAGAAAGATGATCCCCGAGGTTTGCGTGCGCTCGATCGCCTGTCGCGTGACCTGCTCCATATCGACGAGGCTTTCCGTCTCGTCGCGCAGCAACGCCAGCCGCGCTTCCGATACCCTGACCTTGCGACGCACCGTTTTGGTCGGAAATATGCTGCCGAACATGTCCTTGAAATTGACGCCCATTTCTTCCATGCCCTGGCCGCCGACGAAGTCGATCATCGTGTTCGACCGGTCCTGCGTCTCTATTTCGATCAATCGGTCGTCGAGTTCGCCGCGCCGGTACTGTTCCTTCAGCTTGGACCTCGTGCGCGTGATCGACGTGTCGCCGGGTTCACCCGCACTGCCTGCGTCGTCATCGTAACTCTCAGAGTATGAATAACTTGACGACGGCAGCAGGATGTCGAGAATGCGCTCCTCGACGTTTTCCTCCGCGCGCGGACGAACTTCCTCGAACGCGACCTGGCGCGTCATGTCGACGGCGACTTCGGTCAATTCGCGGACCATGCTCTCGACGTCGCGCCCCATGTAGCCGACTTCGGTGAATTTCGATGCCTCGATCTTGATGAACGGCGAGTTCGCGAGCCGCGAAAGGCGCCGGGCGATCTCGGTCTTGCCGACGCCAGTCGAGCCGATCATCAGAATATTTTTCGGCAAAACGTCGCGCGCGATCTCGGCAGGCAGCTTTTGCCGGCGGATCCTGTTTCGCAACGCGACCGCAACCGCGCGTTTGGCCGCCGACTGCCCGACCACGTAACGGTCGAGCTCGGCGACAATCTCGCGCGGCGTCAGATCGTCCAGCTTGATGTTGTTTGAATCGGCGGACGGCCCGCCCAAAAGGATCGCCATTGTTACCCCTGCCTGATCTCCTCGACCACAATCTTGTCGTTCGTGTAAATGCAGATCTCGCCGGCGATCGACAGCGCTTCGGCGGCGATCTCGGTTGCGGTCATTTCCGTATGCCGCAGCAGTGCCCGCGCCGCCGCGAGGGCGTACATGCTGCCCGATCCGACCGCGAGCAAACCGTCGTCTGACGAGATCACGTCGCCTTTGCCGGAGATCAGGAACGCTCCCGAGGCGTCGGCGACGATCAGGAGCGACTCGAGGTTTCTCAGGTATTTGTCGGTGCGCCAGTCCTTGCTGAGCTCGACGGCGGCACGTTCGAGCTGTCCGTGAAACTGTTCGAGTTTGGCTTCGAATCGTGCCAGAAGCGTAAAGGCGTCGGCCGTCGATCCGGCGAATCCGGCGATCACCTTGTCGCCGTAAAGCCTGCGGACCTTTCGTGCCGAGGCCTTGATGACGGTGTCGCCCAGAGTGACCTGGCCGTCACCGGCCATTGCGGCGTTTCCGTCGCGGCGGACGAGGATCACGGTCGTCGAACGGATCCGGCTGTCGAAATCGGCCTGTCGGGACATGGTTTTCATGATAATAAGTAAAAATTAAATGCTCAAATTGACAGAGGATAATGAGATATTTGAACATTGTAGAGTTTATGCGAAAGCGACCCGTGATCGGCCTTGCGATGCGGCTTGAGATCGATTCAAACCGATTCTATCTCGGACGCGATTACAGCGAGGCGCTCGCCGGACTGGGAGCGGTGCCGTTTCATATGAGCCTCATCCCTGACCCGGACTATATCTCGGAAATCATGAGTCTCGTCGACGGCGTATTGTTGCCCGGCAGCGATACCGACGTCGATCCCTTGCTGTACGGCGCAGAACCGCATCCGCGGCTGAAAAGGACCGTACCGCTCAAGGACCGCACCGATCTGCTCGTTCTCGAGGAGATCGAGCGCAGCACAAAGCCGTTGCTCGCGATCTGCTACGGGATGCAGGCGCTGAACGTTTCACGCGGCGGAACGCTGATCCAGGACATCGAGGCCGAGGTCCCGGATTGCCTGCGGCACGAACAGGGAGTTCCGCTTGATCATAATTCGCACAGCATCACGGTCGCTCCGGACAGCCGTCTGGGAAAACTCGCGGCGAACGCGACCGTCAATTCGCACCATCATCAGGCCATCCGCAATCCGGGAAGGAACCTGAGGCCGACCGCATGGGCGAAAGACGGGGTGATCGAGTGCATCGAGGACACGCGCGCCGAACGGTTCGCCTTCGGGGTCCAGTGGCACCCCGAACTGTCATGGCGTGACGACGCGCTTTCGCGGAACATCTTCGGGCAGTTCATCGCGGCCTGTGGCGGAAACGGAAAATAACCTGTGGCACAACATCAGAAACTACACGTTAAAATCGGCCTGGAAAAGGCTTTAGGTGAATCTGGAGACGTCCTCGGCGGGCGCGTCGGACTGATCTGCAATCAGGCGTCAGTCGACTCCGGTTTCCGGCACGCGGCCGATCTCTTCTCCGACGATCCGGCGATCGATCTGACAACCTTGTTCGGGCCCCAGCACGGGATCCGCGGCGACGTGCAGGACAATATGATCGAGACCGCGCACGCCGTCGACAAGCGAACCGGTCTCCCGGTCTACTCGCTGTACAGCGAAACGCGTGAACCGACCGGGGAGATGCTGCGTAATACCGACGTATTGGTCTTTGACCTTCAGGATGTCGGATGCCGCGTCTACACGTTTATTTACACGATGGCGAACTCGATGGTCGCGGCGGCGCGTTACGGCAAGCGCTTTGTCGTGCTCGACCGGCCGAATCCGATCGGCGGGGCCGCGATCGAAGGAAGCACCCTCGAGATCGGGCACGAGTCGTTCGTCGGGATGTACCCGATACCAATGCGTCACGGGATGACGGCCGGCGAACTCGCGCAGTTGTTCAATGACGAATTCGCGATCGGATGCGATCTCGAGGTGATAACGATGGATGGATGGCAGCGCGATGCATACCAGGACGAAACCGATGCGCCGTGGGTGATGCCGTCGCCGAATATGCCGACCGTCGACACGGCGGTCGTCTTTCCCGGGACCGTATATTTCGAGGGGACGAAGGTTTCCGAGGGGCGCGGAACGACACGGCCGTTCGAGACCGTCGGAGCGGCATTCATCGATCCGGACGGCTTCTCCGAAGCTCTCAATTCACTTGAACTTCCGGGAGCTATCTTTAGGCCGATAAGGTTCTTACCGACATTTCAAAAGGAGGCCGGCAAGAGTTGCGGCGGAGCCTTCGTGCACGTTACCGACCGGTCGGCCTTCGAACCGGTTTACACGGGATTGGCGATGGTCAAAACGCTCTTCGACATGTATCCGGGCCAGTTCGAATGGAAGGAACCGCCATACGAATATGTTTACGACCGGAACCCGTTCGACGTCATCGACGGATCGGTCCGGACGCGGGAACTTTTCGAGCGCGGAGGATCATTCGCCGAACTGCGGTCGATCTGTTCGGACGGGGTCGAGGAGTTCCGCATGAAACGTGCCCGGTTTCTCCTTTATTAATGTTTTGAATCAGGCATTAACATACGTAGTCAGAATGAGTTACGGAGAGTAGTTGAAGTATTTGATCGGGCGTCGGGATGCCGACCCTTAAGGTGTTTTCGAGCCCGGTTCAGAATCAAGAAATGGATAATCCAGTTGCCATAAGTTTGATCTCGTGGTTCTTGCCCGGGGTCGGACACATTGTACAGGGACGGATCAAGCGCGGGATCATTATCGGCGCGGTCGTCTGGGTAATGTTCGTCATCGCGGCGCTGAGCGGCGGACTCTATTACCCGGGCTTCCCGTTCAAGGACGGCGCCCTGCTCTATCTCCTCAATTTCTTCGCGAAAATGGGGAACGGGCTCGGCAGTTTGATCAGCTTTTTTGTTCAGGCGAATCCGCCGAAGGACGTGGCCGCATGGGCGACCTTCGAATACGGAGGCCGTTTTCTTGAAGTGGCCGGGTTGGTGAATTATCTCGCGGCGCTCGACGCGGCAGATATTCACTTCGGGAGGAAAGAATGATCCATATCTCGTATCTTTTCGGATTCGCGGCGCTGGTCTCGGTGGCGTTTGCCATCTTCTTTGACGGCGATCTGAAGGCGCGGCTCCTTTACGGCCTGAAAACCTTTGCCCAGTTCGTGCTCATCAGCCTGGCGATGGCCTGGGTCTTCTACTTCATTCCGTGGTGATCAATGGCGCTCCATGAAACCGAGGCACTGGTCATCAAGAGCTATCCGCTTGCCGAGGCGGACAAGATAGTTGTCTTTCTGACGCGCAGCCACGGTCTCGTGCGTGGCGTCGCAAAAGGTGCGAAGCGCCTGACGAGCCGTTTCGGGAGCAGTCTTGAACCGTTTTCATTCGTCCGGCTCGAGTTTTTCCAGTCCGGTGACAGGGAATTGGTGACGATCAAGCGGGCGGAACTCGTCGAATCGCTGTTCAGCCGGGTGTCCGACGACGTTCTACTCACGAAATTCGCCTATTTTTCGGAAGTTCTGAGCGTTTTCGCGCCGCCGTCCGACCCGGACGACCGGCTCTACCGCATGACGCGGATCTGCCTTGAGACCGCTGCCGCCGAACCTGGACTCACAGATTTCCTGACGCTCTATTTCGAGATCTGGGTGCTGCGACTCGGCGGATTTCTTCCTTCATGGACGGTTTGCAGCCGTTGCGGACGGCAGTTGGAGCCGGGTGAGGAAACCGTTCTGCGGGCCGATTTCAGGCTTGCATGCGCCGCCTGCGAGCGGATCCGGCAGACGGACCGCGTCGACGCGGCGCTCCGCGAATTGCTGGCCCTCGCCCTCAAGCTTGCGCCTCCCGAGTTTGCGCGGCGGGCGGAGGAATTTGGAGCGGCGACGCTCGAACTATCCGCGATCATGAAGCGGATGATCGCCGCGGTCGTTGGGCGCGAGGGCGCCGTGACATCGGCAAGAGGGAATTGAGGCAAATGAAACGCGTGGGAATGCGGATCTCGAGATATCTCCTGACGAACGTCGGGCCGTACTTCGTGTTCTCGTGGCTTCTGCTCAGCGTGATCCTTTTCGTCCAGCAGGCGAGCCGCTACGCCGACATCTTTTTCAGCGTCAACATCCCGAAAAGCCTGATCTTCCAACTGTCGTTCGCGCTTTTGCCGAGCGTCATCGCGTTCACTTGCCCGATGGCGATCCTTGTCGGAGTCGTCATTGGACTTTCGAAGATGCAGGGTGACAGCGAACTGACGGTGATCCGCGCGGCCGGCGTCGGGAACCTGCAGATCACGTTGCCGATCGCGGCGCTTGGGATCGTTCTCTCTTTATTCGCCTTCTGGATCAACGTCAAGGGCGTCCCGTTCGCGTCATCGGTGGTCAGGAACGTTGCGCTCCGGAC
>JAKOSS010000511.1 GCA_029777145.1 Acidobacteriota bacterium
ATTCCGGCGCCGACGGCAGCTCCGCCCGCGGTCGGATTTGACGAGGTCACATACGGGTACGTTCCATGGTCGACATCCAAAAGCGTTGCCTGCGCGCCCTCGAGCAGGATCTTTTGATCGGTTGTCCGCGCCTCGGCAAGGAAATGCGACGTTTCGGCGACAAACGGACGCAGGCGCTCGACGAGCGCCGAGATCTCGGCATAGATCTCGTCCGAGCGGAGCGGTTCGCGTCCGTAAAGAACGATGATCCTGTTCGCCTCTTCGAGATTTCGTTCGATGCGGAGCTTCAGCAGTTCGGGAACGAGTGCGTCGGCGACGCGGATGCCGCGGCGGCCGGCCTTGTCTTCATAGGCCGGTCCGATCCCGCGCAGCGTCGTTCCGATCTTCTCGTTGCCGAGCCGTTCTTCCGAGGTGTGGTCGAGCGCGCGGTGATAAGGCATGATCAGATGCGCGCGGCTCGACACTTTCAGCCGGTCAGGCGTGATCGAGATTCCCTGCGACGTCATCTGATCGACCTCTTCGAAGAACGCCTTCGGATCGATCACCATGCCGTTGCCGAGAACGCAGGCTTTGCCCTCATGAATGATCCCCGACGGCAAAAGCCTCAAAACAAACGCTTTGTCGCCGACATAGACCGAATGGCCGGCGTTGTGCCCACCCTGATAGCGCGCCACGACGTCGAACCGATCCGCCAAAAGATCGACAACCTTTCCCTTCCCTTCGTCGCCCCATTGGGCGCCAATAATCACGATAATCATAACTGGTTCGTCCTGAACACTTCGCGGTAGAGTTCCGCGTACTTATCGGCGATCGTCGCCGGTTCATAGCGTTTCACGTTCTCCGTTCCCGCCCGGATCAATCGTTCGCGCAGTTCACGATCCTCGATGACCCTGACGATCGCGGCGCGGATCTCTTCCGGCGCATGCGGATCGACAAGCAGCGCACCGTCGCCCGCGACTTCCTTCATCGGATCGATATTGCTCGTCACGACCGGCGTTCCGGTCGCCTGCGCCTCGATGATCGGCAACCCGAATCCCTCGAACGTCGAACAGAAAGCGACGATGTCGGCCGAGCGATAATGTTCGCGAATACGGTCCTCGTCGATCTCGAACTCGTTCGCGTAATCGATCTTCTTCTCGTTCAAGAGCGCGATGGTCACGTCATCAAGTCGGCCGATGATCATGAGCCGGCAATTCAAACCCTCGATCGCGCGGATCAGGTTCGGGAGATTCTTGTGCGGCGCCGCTCCGACCTGCAGGATCGTCGGTTTCGCGGCGTTGAACTCCGGTTTCGGCATCGCGACGAAATCCTCGTCGATCGGGATCTCGATGACCCGCACCTTTTCCGCCGGACAACCGGTTATGCGAACGATGTCGTCGGCCGTCGCCTGCGAGATCGCCGTTACGTAAGCCGCGCGCCTCACCGGCCAGTCAAAGAACACCTTTTTGACCATCAGCCGGCGAAATCCTTCGCGGACGCGCAACACGCCGAGGTCCGGGACGGTCAGCACGGTTTTCGCGGGCGGGAGAACAAGCGCGATGAAAGTTACGTGACCGGTGACGTGATATATGTCCGCCGGTTCGGGCCGGTAATCAAACAAATTGCGGATCACGCCGGAGATGCTGCTCAAAAAGCGCAACTGCGAGAACGACGTTTCAAAGACCGATTCGGGAATGCTTTTGGCGACCTGGCGAAAAACCTTCTCGAGGCTGAAGAACTCGTTGAATTTTCGCTCGACGAAAAGGACCTTGATCCTTTCGGAAGACGCCGTTTCGCGACTATTTTTCACGCAGCGACCTCGACATCTGCTCGACGTCCGCCTCGACCATCTCGGCGATCATTTCACGGAACGTATAGCGCGGTTTCCAGCCAAGTTTTTCGCGCGCCTTCGACGCGTCGCCCTTCAGGAGTTCGACCTCGGCCGGGCGATAAAACTGCTCGTCCATGACGACGAAATCGCGGTAATCGAGACCGACGAGATCGAATGCGATCTCGCAAAATTCGCGGACCGAATGCGTTTCGCCGGTGGCGATCACGAAGTCGTCTGGTTCGTCCTGCTGAAGCATCATGTAGATCGCCTTGACGTAGTCCGCGGCATGCCCCCAATCGCGCATCGCGTCGAGATTCCCGAGCCGGAGTTCCTTCGCGAGCCCGAACTTGATCGCCGCGACGCCGCTCGTGATCTTCCGCGTGACAAACTCAAACCCGCGCCGCGGGCCTTCGTGATTGAAAAGAATTCCGCTGCAGCAATACATCCCGTACGCCTCGCGGTAATTGCGCGTCAGATCGAATCCGGCGACCTTGCTGATCCCGTACGGACTGCGCGGGTGAAAGGCC
>JAKOSS010000512.1 GCA_029777145.1 Acidobacteriota bacterium
CTTTCGGCAGCATCCGCCGCCGTATCGAACGCCGGTCTCTCGTTTGTCGGAATCTCGTTCAACGCCGGCGAGCGGGTCGCGCGCGTCGTGATCGAATGCGGCAACGCCGCACTCAGTTCGACAAACAACGACGGCGTGAACGGCGTCGATGTCGTCGCCATGGACGACATGATCTATGGCGAACCCCGTGCGATGCAGTCTCACCCGTCTGATTTCGATGGTGACGGTACGGCCGACCGCACGATGTTCCGTCCGTCGACCGGACAGTGGTTCGTCCTTCAGAGCGGTTCGAACACGCTGACCGGAACGACTTTCGGCACCAACGGCGACGTTCCTGTCGAGGGCGACTTCGACGGCGACTCGCGCAGCGACTTCGCGATCTGGCGGCCTTCGACCGGACAGTGGATCTTCAACAACAGTGCCACTAACTCGAACACGTTCGTAAATCTCGGCGCGTTCGGCGACAAACCCGTACCCGGCGACTACGACAAGGACGGAAAGACCGATCCCGCCGTTTGGCGTCCGACAAACACCGGCTGGTATTACCTCGAAAGTTCAAACAACTACAACACTTTCAACGTGATCGGATTCGGGATCGCCGGCGACATTCCGGTCCAGGGTTCGTCGCAATAGAAGATTCTCACCTCACGCCAACCGAAGACGGATCCGGAGTTCGGGTCCGTCTTTCTTCGTCCCGAACCCGCATCGACCGAATTCCCGCAGTTTTACCTGCCCGGTTTTGACACAACCGGTTGGCGATTACAGTCGATTTCGGCGCCTTCAATTGAAGCACACTCAATCGACGTTTCAATCGGACGGGCCTGGAATCGGGTTCGTCGCGTCTTCAGAATTTCTTCATAAGTTACGACGCCCGCTTCAAGAATTCTTCAAATAATCTTCACTTCAAATTCATCAGGAACTAAAGATTTGAACGGCGCCCAAAGGCTTTAATTCTCGTGTGGAAATCATTCCAAAAAATTGAAATCTGGAGAGAAATAAGCATGAAAGCCAAAATTCAATCGATCATCGCATTGCTCATATTGATGAGCTTCGCCACGTCGTTTATCGTCAACGGAAACCCCGCCGGTACTGCTCCTGAACCGGAACGGACGACCAAGTCGCGATTCCCGATACTTTTTGAGACGAACGCCGGGCAATCGGCGCCGGAAGTCAGATTCATTGCTCGCGGCGGTGGCTATACCGCTTACATGACCACCGAGGGCGTTGATTTTCAGTTAAAACGAGTGATCGAAGACGCTCAATCCGACGTCCCGAAAACCCCAAAGAAGATCAGATCCGACAGCCTGTCGATGGAGTTTGTCGGTACGAACAAGGCGCCGGCGATCTCAGGAGAATCAGAGGCGGTAACGAAAACCAACTATTACATCGGCGACAAACGATTGGAGAATCTGTCGAATTTCCACAAGGTCGGTTATCGGGGCGTGTACGACGGCATCGATGCGCTCTTTTATGGAAATGAGTCGGGCCAGATCGAATACGATTTCAACGTCTCGCCAAACGCGGACCCGAGTGCAATTTCGCTCGGATTCAAGGGAGCGAAATCTCTTTCGATCGATGAGTCGGGCAACCTTTTGATCGAAACCGAAAACACGACTCTCGTTCAGGAAAAGCCGATCGCGCATCAGATAATCGATGGCAACCGCGTCGAGGTCGATGCCGCGTTCAGCCTCAACAACGATAATACGACTGTCGGTTTCTCACTCGGGGAATATGATCAGAGCCAGCCGCTTATCATCGATCCGGCGTTGAACTATCTAACGTATATCGGCGGAACCGCATTTGACGATACTTTCGAGGTCGCCGCCGACAACGACGGCAATGCTTATGTGTCTGGCGATACTCTGTCGCTGAATTTCCACGGCGAGGCTCGCGCCGAACAGGACGGTTCTGCGGTTTACGTGGCGAAGATCAGGGCGGACGGTTCGGTGTTCGACTACATCACGATCCTCGAAGGCAATGGCGACGATCTTGGGGGCGGCATCACGGTCGATGCGGCTGGGCAAGTGTTCGTTGTGGGTCAGGCGACCCGCGATTTCCCCGTCACGACCAATGCCTTCGATACC
>JAKOSS010000513.1 GCA_029777145.1 Acidobacteriota bacterium
AACGTCAGCAGTCGGCGCCCACGCCAGGGACTCTCGGCGGGATTTTCACCGTCCGGCGCAAATTCGAGTAGCGATGGCATGATCGTGCCGATTAGAAACGGCGCCCCCAATCGACTTGCTCTGAAAAGTTCGATCTTTTTAGTTTCGTGGGCGTGGCAGACGGGACATGTCAGATTCCCAACGTCCTCGAACGCGTGAACACGCACCGAGGCGTCGGTTGGATCGCCCATCGTGCGGGAGGCCTTGTCGATGTCGATCGCACCCACGTGTTCCAACTCTCGATTGATCACCAGAATTCTATGTTGTACCGAAGCGTCAAATTCATGTTCGTCTCCGGACTCGTCATCGCCGGACGCTTCCGTCTCCAGCTCAAACTCCTCCAACGCCTGTTGTGGGCGCAAGTGGGTAACGGAACCCTCCGCCGTGATTCCTGCCAAGAGAAAGGCCGTGCCGCAACCGCTACACGTCACCAGCTCGTAGGCCGGACTTCCGCAATCGCAATGCTTTCGAGGCTCAAGGTAGACATCACCGAATGACCACGCTTCCGAGGCGAGCGATCCTGACCGTCGCGGGCAGTTCCGGTCGGCACAGGCCCAAAGTCCAGACAATGTTTGATGAAAGAAATGCGCCCGAAGCGGCAGGAAAGAGTCACCGGGCAGGCCGTTGGCAGGTTCGTCACGCGTGCCGGTAAGGACATCCAGCCATTTCAGCGACTCGATTTGTTCATTCATCTTGATTGCGGACCCGTTGCCGTTGATGATCGCGCTTACTTGCGATAATTTCGCAACGGGCGGCGTCGTCGGATCGCCAACGAACAGATCTCGCACGGCTCGGGCCTTCCTGCTTCCGGCCAATGCCTTGTAACGCAAGGCGGACGATTCTCTTTCGGGTTCGATCTTCAGTAGATCCTCGAATGCGACCTCATCGTTGTTCCCAACATGTTCAAGCGTCGGGACGATTCGTTGGCCTGCAACAAGGTGTACGCGGTCCGATTCAACACCGGCAATGTCCGCAAGAAAACGCTTCAACTTTCTGCCGGCCTCCCCTTCAGGATCGCCGATGGTTGCGGAGGTAGCGACGAATCGGACGTCGTCAGGTTTGACTCCAAATGCGAAAAGCACCCGTCTGATCAGCAAAGCTGCTTCGGCGGCCTGCGAGCCTATGTACGTATGAGCTTCGTCGAGGACGACCCATTCCAGCTTGCCCTTCGAATGGGCAAGGATCGGGGAGTCGGCTGTTCGGACCAACATATACTCGAGCATCGTTGCGTTCGTGACAAGTATCGGCGGAGGCGACGACCGGAGCGTCTTGCGGTCGAGTACTTCACTCGGAAAATCGCGTGTAATTCGTGCCGGATCCGGCCTTTCGGGCGTATTTCCGTTGTACAGACAGAAACGGATCTCGTCGCCGAATCCGTGCGTCCAGGCACGTAACCGTTCACGTTGACTGTTAATGAGGGCATTCAACGGATAAAGGAACAATGCTCGAACCCCCGTCAACTTGCTCTGCTGTTCCTGGCTCTGGCGCACCAGTCGGTCGAGGATCGGCACCATGAAACACTCCGTCTTTCCGGAACCGGTTCCGCTTCCAATCACCAACGACTGGGGATCTGGATTCGAAAGTATTTCCCAAGACTCAATTTGATGGG
This sequence comes from Acidobacteriota bacterium, assembly GCA_029777145.1. The sequence goes on from JAKOSS010000513.1 coordinate 1,649, forward strand.
TATAAGGATGCTGAGTCTTAGGGAATCGATAGTCGGTCGCCAAAGCCTTTGGAGGATTGTCCATTGCGTCAACAAGCTTTTCACTCAGGAGCGATCCTGCGAGTTGAGACATCGTGACTTCGGACGGACGCCAGCCGAAGACAGCTTCAAATGTTGGATCCCCCATGAAGGATCCCGTTCTCCCAAACGGACGGTCGAATACCTCGGCGAGGTGATGGCGCAAAGGAACATTCGCGAATCCCAACCGGCTGATTGCGGCCAGTTTCGAACGATCGGCAAGCGTCGGTAGAAGATCAGAAAAGTACGGTTTGTTCATGTGTATTAATTCAAACGTCAAGAAGCCCATCAGCCAGGCATTGTGCGATAGTCCAATTGAACGCCTCGTCGAACCAATCCGGATCGAAAGCGCGGTGGGTCCGCAAGGCGTGAATCTGCGCGGGGTCGCGGAACCATCCGTCCGCGGTGCCGAGGACTACTTGCAAAGCCAGAATCAGTGGCAGGTTAATAACACTATCCTGAAATCTCAATCGCTCCGAGAACAAATATTTCGCGATAGTTGGATTACCCCGACTCTCGGCAACCAAACCAGCGAAACCGTCTGGCCATTCTTCGTTATCACCGGAATGCGCGCGGCGAAGGTTCATAAGCGCCGAATTTGGCCCCTCGAGCAAATGCTGACTCGCCGTCAATCCAAGGACGCGCAATCCGGCAGCCTCGACCCGTGCATTTTCGAAGTATTCAGCACTGAGAATTCCCAAGAGGAAGGCCAACGAACCAAATTCAGCGGCCAAACTTCCGATTCGAGAACGTAGGAAAGCGTCAAAGACAGATTTTGCATCTCCAACGGAAAAGAGTTCTTCGCAATAATTTTCCGCGATACTGGCGGATGTTCGCCAATCGTTCCACGCCACGCACTCCCAAGAAAACGGCAGTTCTTGAGCAAACCTGTACAGAAAGTCGGTCCTTAGACCGCTGAACCTGAGC
>JAKOSS010000514.1 GCA_029777145.1 Acidobacteriota bacterium
CCTGACGGTAGTACGAATCCTGGGCGTCGCCGCAAGCGAAGACTCCGGGAATGTTGGTTTTCATCGTCCGGCCTTCGGTCTTGAGATACCCGACGTCGTCCATGTCCAGCAATCCCTCAAAAAGGTCCGTGTTCGGTTTGTGGCCGATCGCGATGAAGACGCCTTCGCACGGAAAAACCGACTCCTCGTCCGTCTGATTGTTGACGATCCTGATCCCGGTCACGCCGGCTTCCTTCGTTCCGAGTATCTCCTCGACCTCGGTGTTCCAGAGCACGTTGATCTTTTCATGCTCGAGGACGCGCTCCGCCATGATGGCCGACGCGCGAAACTCGTCGCGCCGGTGAATAACGGTCACGCTCGACGCGAACTTCGTCAGGAACAATGCCTCTTCCATCGCCGTGTCGCCGCCGCCGACGACCACGATCGGCCGTCCGCGGAAGAAGAAACCGTCGCACGTTGCGCATGCCGAAACGCCGTTTCCGCCGAGACCTTCGGGAACCGGCGCTTCTCCGGGAATGCCGAGCCACTTCGCCGACGCCCCGGTCGAGATGATCAGCGTATCGGCCTTGATCAGCGTCGTCACTTCATCGCTGTCGGCGCTCTCTTTTCCAAACAGCGTGAACGGACGCTGCGAGAGATCGACACGATCGATCCAGGTATTGATGATCTCGGTTCCGAAACGCTCGGCCTGAGCGCGAAACTCGTTCATCAGATCCGGTCCCTGGATTCCGTGCGCGAATCCCGGGTAATTCTCCACTTCGGTGGTGATCGTCAATTGTCCGCCGGGCTGCGGTCCGTCGATGACGAGCGGTTCGAGCTGCGCGCGCGACGCATAGATCGCGGCCGTCAGTCCGGCCGGTCCGGATCCGAGGATCACGACTTTTCGGTGGTATTCCTGAGCTGCCATAGTTAGTTGAACTACTCCCTGAAAGTTGGTCGATTTTGAGCAAACGCCATGATAATATTTTCGCCTCGGTTTAGTCGATGGCGGACCTCGGCGAACGTCTTACAAGTGATTCTATCTAGTGTTCTTGACGCCGAATTTATTTCAACTGAACGGTTTAAATCGTTTGTCACTTTGTTGGTCATTCGTGATAGACTATTCAGGTTTTAGCAACAACCGAACCGCTCTGAGTTAAACATGAATTCTTCAATGTCGCCGCATTTCGAAGAAAAAAGATTTGCATTGCGAATGGCGCTCCGTCTTCCCGTCGTTGTTTCCGGACGGGCGGATGACGGCGCCGCTTGGAGCGAACCGACCGAAACCGACGACATCTCGACCACCGGCACGTTGTTTCATTTGAATCAGGAAGTTTCAGCCGGCGAATCTCTTTATCTCAGATCGCACCGGCCCGACGGCGTTCCGGTCGAGGTCAAAGCGCGAGTCGTGCGGACGGCGCCCGGCGCCCACGGAACGTCACGCGTCGGAGTCGAGATTGTCGACTCGAAAGAGAATTGGCTGCGCCTCTTTGTCGCCTGGGTCGCGGATGACCGGGCGGAAGACGAAGAATGACCTGTCAGTACCGCCTGCGTAAGCGGGCGGCCGAGTTCGCAAAGTAAAGAGTCAAAATGCAGAGAAGGGGCGGGTGACGCCCCTTTTTTTTTGGTTTTTGGCTTTCCCCTTTTTACTTTTAGCTTTCCCCTTTTTACTTTTAACTCTTTCCTTTCTACTTTGTAATTATGAGTTACGAAACCATCACCGTCGAAAAACGCGGCAAGGTCGCAGTTTTGACCATCAACCGTCCGGACAAACTCAATTCGTTGAACCAATCGGTTCATGCCGAAGGTGTCGCCGCGCTCGACGCTCTCCGCAAGGATGATTCGGTTCGTGTCGTTGTCATCACCGGCAAGGGCGAGAAGTCGTTCATCGCCGGTGCCGACATCTCCGAATTCGCCGGCCAGACACCCGTGACGCAGCGGAACCTCTTCAATGAGAAGACATTTTTCAACTCGCTGGATACCTTTCCGAAACCGATCATCGCCATGATCAACGGATTCTGTCTCGGCGGCGGCAATGAGCTGGCGCTGGCGTGCGACATCCGGATCGCGTCCGAGAACGCGCGTTTCGGCCAGCCCGAGATTAACCTCGGGATCATGTGCGGCGGCGGCGGAACGCAACGGCTGACGCGCCTGATCGGCGAGGGGCGCGCAATGGAGATGATCCTTTCCGGTGACATGATCGACGCCGAAACCGCACTCCGCTTCGGACTCGTGAATCACGTCTATCCGTTGGCCGAACTCGAAGAGAAGACGATGGCGTTCGCCGACAAGCTTGCCGAAAAGGCGCCGATCGCGCTTCAGCTTTCAAAAGAGGCGGTCAAGTTTGCTTCCCGGTCGAACCTCGACGAGGGTCTCCGCCGCGAAGTCGACCTGTTTGCGATCTGCTTCTCGACCGAGGACAAACAGGAAGGGGTCAGCGCGTTCCTCGAGAAGAGGAAGGCGGAGTTTCAAGGACGGTAATTTCAAGATTCCAAATTCCAAGATTCCACGATTGAATTTGGAATCTTGGAATTCGTGGAATTCTGGAATTCGCTTCAGCGCGTGCTCACCACGAGTGTCTGTCCCATCGCCGGCATCTTGTGCGCCGTGCTTCCCGAGAATCCAGCTCTCGTCATCATCGCTCCCAGTTCCGCCAGCGTGTATGCATCGCCCGCCGGCGTCCCCGCCAGCATGACCGTGCTGAACATTGCATCCATCGGCGGCGACACCCGGTCAGGATTCGGAACGAACTCGAGCGTGAACGCGCGTCCGCCTTCGTTCAGCGCCGCATGGACTTTCCGCAGCAGCGAATCGTTCGTTTCCGGATCGAAATGATGCAGGAAGTTCGTGAGCAGCACAATATCGTACGTGCCTTGAAAATCGGTCGAGAACGCGTCTCCGGGAATCAGATGATGCCGGTCCGCAACCCCGAACTTCGTCGCGTGCTCGGATGCCACCGCGAGCACGTTCGCCCAATCCAGAGCGAAGACCTGCGCCTTCGGATAACGCTTTGCCATCGCGATCCCAAAGACACCGTGGCCGGCGGCGATATCGAGGATGCGAACCTCACGATCCGGGTCGAACCCGGCGATCTCGGCCATCGCCTGCGCCTGCGGGAACATCATTCCCATCATTCCGCGGGCAAACTTGACCCAGACCGGATTGTCCATCGAAACGGTGCCGCCTTCGTTTGTCGCGTTTGTTCCGGTTCGGACCGCTTCCGTGAAATTGTCGAATCCCTCGCGAACCATATCGGACGCCAGAAAGTACGCCGCGCTGCCGACATACATCTGCGACGTCTTTGAAAGGAACATTGCCGACGCTTCGGTGAGGGAATACACGTCGCCGTTCTTCGTCAGAAATCCGAGCACCGTCAGCGCATCGCACAGGATGCGTATGCCGCGCCCGGAAGCATTGCACGCAGAGGCGATCATTTCCACGGTCTGATTTCCCTCCGCTATCTTCGTAAAGACCTCGAGTTCGATTGCGGCCTTAACGATGGCCGTAACCTGATATGCGGTTATGCTCTGGAAAAATAGTTCCGGAGTAACCGCGGGGGCTGTATTTTCCATGATTTTCTCCTTTTGGACGGTGAGCGGATTATAGCATGGCGATCGTTTTCGGAAGAGAAAGGGTGAGCGGGCGAAGGGGAGATTGGGAGAGGATTCGACCGGAAAGCCGACCCAATCGCCCTTTCGCATTTTCCCCCACTCTCCCACTCCCGTCCGGGCTGCTCACTGACCGACTTGACGCTCTCCGCCTAATTCGCTACATTCAAAATTCGCGATTGCGGCGCTCGAATCCGAATTCCGCAATTCCACATCCCAAGTGCTTTGGGGACGTAGCTCAGCTGGGAGAGCGCATGAATGGCATTCATGAGGTCAGGGGTTCGATCCCCCTCGTCTCCACCAAAAACATCGAAAGGCCCTCCGGGGCCTTTTCCAATTTTGGATTCGTTTCGTCGAAACGCACCTTTCAAATCTCAATTCTCAACTATCAACTATCAGTTCTCAGCTATTCTTTACTCCGTACGTTCAATTCGGTGATTTCGGATCGCGGAAGACTTTCGAGGTCCACGCGTTACCCGACCATTAGAACCGGTAGCTGTGATAAAGTTGTCGTGCTTTCCAAACCACCAACATCATCGGAGGAACGAACAATGAGAAAAACGCTGCTTGCGGCGATCGTCATCGCGCTCGTCGGAATCGCCGCGAACGCCCAATCGAAATGCGGCGGCCGGACGATTGAGAAACTAGCCGGCGAAATATCAAGCCTCTTCGAGAGTCGCAAGTTGAATCGGCTCGATGCCACGCGTCCGTATTTGTCGACATTCGCCGTGCGCGTCGAGCATTCGCTCGCGGAAGACGGCAGCAAGGATCAATACCGAACTCAGCGATTCAGATCGTTCCGAGCCGCCGAAAAGTGGCTGCAGAAGCGTGATATCAAAGACGAAGACATGATCTATCCGACCCGCGAATCAAACTCGCTGATCGCGTGCAAGAATGGCAACTGCCGGTACAACCTCCAGGGCCTCCTCCACAATCACCTATTTCTCCAACGGTTTACCTACGGATACAAGAAGAACGGCTGCCCGTACGTCAAGACGATATTTATCGTGGATGGGGACTGATACGAGTGAGAGGACGGGAGAACGGGAGAAGGGGAGAATGGGAGAAGGGGGGAGAATATCCGACTTCGCCCACTCTCCGTTTCTCCCGCTCTCCCCTTCCCCTCGCGCTCACTGCTCACTGCAAGACCGCAAAAACCTTCACGCTTGCGGCGTAATCGTTGACATTGTACTTTTTCAGAAGTTCCGCGAATTCCGAATGGAGTTCCGAGGAAGGCGCCGGCGAGCAGCAGCCCGTGTCCATCGTCGGCAACGACCTTGATGAACCGATCTCGACCATCGGCGGAGCGCAGCAAGCGGACTGGTTTTCGACCTTCGCGTACGCATTCAGATCCGCGCCCGAATCGATCACTTCGACCGCCGAGAAACCCGCATCCGCCAATCCCTGTTTGTAATCCTCGATCGGGATCGCGCCGGCGATGCATCCGACGTACGCCATGATGTCCGCTCCGAGTTCCGGCGGCAGGTCCTTCTTCAGCGAGATGTCGGAAACGGCGAGCCGTCCGCCCGGCTTGAGGACGCGCGCGATCTCGCGGAAAACGGCCGGTTTGTCGGGCGCAAGATTGATGACGCAATTGCTGACGACGCAATCAACGGAATCGTCCGCGAGCGGCAGTTTGTCGATCGTCGCAAGATGGAATTCGACGTTTTCATAGCCGCCCTTCTCGGCGTTGCGCCGCGCGAGTTCGATCATCTCCGGCGTCATGTCGATGCCGATCGCACGGCCTTCCGGACCGACCTTTTCGGCGGCGAGAAAGACATCAAGCCCGCCTCCCGAACCGAGGTCGACGACGGTTTCTCCGGAACGCAACGACGCCATCGCCGTCGGGTTTCCGCACGAAAGTCCCATGTTCGCCTCGGCCGGGATCGATCCCAGTTCCTCAGCCGAATAGCCGAACGCCTCGGCCACTGCCCGCACACCGTCATGCTCTGACGACAGATTTCCGACGGCCACCGCCGCATATTTCTCACGAACTGCGGTCACGATTTTCTCAGACATAATTCACCACCGATTAATAAAGATCAAGACAATTCCAGAATAGACCCGCTCCACACATTCGTCAATGCGTATATGTGGTAGCAGTGGTCGGTGGTCGGAGGTCAGTGGTCAGAGTTTGGAGTTCCGCGTTTACGCGGCAGCGAGCAGTAAGCCGTGAGCCCCGCCCTTCCCCGACTTCCCCAACTTCCCAAACTTTCAACACTGAAAAAACTGACAGTAATAACTGTTGACAGTGATTACTGTAAAGTTGTATTCTGTCTCGCCATGAATCGGATACTCGACGATTTCAGGGGTCGCCAGTTCCTCGGAACGGCTGATCTCGCGGACGAAGCAACCTCGATCATCAAACAGGTCGGGGCCACGCAGGAACGGGGAACCGTAAAAGATCACCCGGACGAACGCACGGTCAGGTACTACCTGTCCGAGGGGCTGATCCCGCCGCCCGACGACAAGAGCGGCATCAAGTCGGTGTTCGGGTTCAGGCATTTGCTGACGATCCTCGTGATCAAACAGCTGCAGTCGCAGCATCTTCCGATCCGGAAGATCAGGGAGATCATCGAGGGAAAGTCCGAACGCGATCTCGAGCGGATGCTCGGGCCGGAGTTCGGGACCGGTGGGACGAAGAACGACGCCCGGATGTTTCTTGAGGGCTTATTGATGAAGTCGGAACCGCCGAGGTTGATGATGAGTGTGGATCTGGACGAGAGCAGCTCGAGGAAGTCTCCCGCCAGTTCGGCACCGAGCCCGGTCAGAACCGGGAGCGGCAGCGACCAAGTCAGAACCGGGAGCGGCAGCGACCGGGTCAACGTTTGGAGCGATGACGACCAAGTCAGAACCGGGAGCGGTAGCGACCGGGTCAACGTTCGGAGCGATGACGACCAAGTCAGAACCGGGAGCGGTAGCGACCGGCAAATCGGCCCACCGCATTCGGCAAGGCCATCGATGCGTTGGGAGCGTTTCGAACTCTTCCCGGGTCTCGAAATAAATATCGCGGCAAATTTCCGTTTGCCTCCCGACCGGACCATTTTAGAGGGTGTCGTCGACGAATTTCGGCGACTGTTGTTGGGCAATAGATAAGAACTTTGCCCGCGAATGTCCGCGAATCACGCGAATCATCGGCAAGATACCGACGGCCGGAAGTTGTCGGAATTCCGTTTTCGCGTATTTCGCGTATTTCGCGGGCAAACGATTTAAAAGGAGTAAAGCACAAGATATGAAAACACCAAAGATTGAACTGATCACCGAAAAATCCAAGATCGAGGAGGGAGCGCCGCAGACCGTCGAGGTCCTCGTGCGCATCACGCCTCCCGATATCGAAACGCCGTCCGAGCGTCCGCAGATGAACCTCTCACTTGTGCTTGACCGATCCGGATCGATGGGCGGGGAAAAGATCGAGCAGGCGAAGGACGCCGCCGCGTACTGCGTCGATCAGCTCCTTCCG
>JAKOSS010000044.1 GCA_029777145.1 Acidobacteriota bacterium
ATCCCGGCGGCCGGAGGCATGCCGTAGCTCAGGGCGCGAATGTAATCCTCGTCGAGCACCATCGCCTCGTCGTCGCCGCGTTCGCGCTGCTGCATCTGATCGAGGAACCGCTCGTACTGTTCCTGCGGATCGTTCAACTCCGAAAATCCGTTTGCGACCTCCATCCCGTTGATGAACAACTCGAATCGTTCGGCGATCTCCGGATTCGCCGGCGACGCCTTTGAAAGCGGCGAGATCGATTTCGGAAAGTCGATGATGAACGTCGGCTGGACGAGGTTCGGCTCGGCGAATTCCTCGAACAGGGCGACGAGGTTCTCATCGGTGATCTTGGCGTCCGGCGCATGACGTTCGACCGCGGATTTCATGGAGGTCCGCTCAAACTCGAAGAAATCGATCTCGCGGCCCTCGTAATTCACGCGCAGTCCGCCGGTCGCTTTCTCGACCGATTGCCGCAAAAGCTGCTCGCAGAAATCCATCATCCCGTTGACGTCCATGTAGGCGCAGTAAAATTCGAGCATCGTGAACTCGGGATTGTGTTTGTACGAAATTCCCTCGTTGCGAAAATTCCGGTTGAGCTCGTACACCTTTTCAAAGCCGCCGACCGTCAGTCGTTTCAAATAGAGTTCCGGCGCGATCCGTGCGTAGAGATCGATGTCGAGCGCATTGTGATGCGTGACGAACGGTTTGGCGGCCGCGCCCGTCGCTTTCGGGGTAAGCATCGGCGTTTCGACCTCGATGTATCCGTCGTCCTCGAGAAAACGGCGGATCGACGAGATGACCTTCGCGCGAATCTCGAACACCTGGCGTGTCGTCAAACCGTCGTGTTCGACCTGAAGGCTCGACGCGATCAGATCCGCATATCGCTGTCGCTGCCGGATCTCGGCATCGGCGATCCCGTGCATCTTGTCGGGCATCGGCAGCAGCGATTTGGACAGGAACTGCAATTTCATGACGTGGATCGACAGTTCGCCGGTGTTCGTCAGGAAAAGGAATCCCTCGACGCCGACGAAATCCCCGCCGTCGAGGAGTTTGAAGATATCCCATCCGAAATTGGGATCGGTGATTTGGGAGTGCGGATCGATTCCCAAATCCGAATTCCCGAATCCGAAATCGTTCCTGATTCCCACCGCGTCGTCCTTGCGGACATAGATCTGGAGGCGGTTCTTGCCGTCGCTGAGATGAACGAACGCGGCCTTTCCCATCGTCCGCGGCGTGGTCGTAAGCCGTCCCGAAACGCGCACGTTCCCGAGCTTCTCAAGCTTTGCGTTGAGCTCGTCCTTGACTTCCTGGTGCGGCCGTTCGCCCTCGGCCAGCGTCGCGATGTGCGCCCTGATCTCGTTGACAACTCCGACGACGGGCTCGAATTCGACGATCCGCGTCACCGAATCCTCGCGTCCGGTGATGCTCGAGCGCTCGAACTTGTTCGGATAAACATTCCCGACAAGTTCCTTGAGCGCGCGTAGATGTTCAAGCCGCGCCTCGACCTGATCGTTGTTCTCGATAATTCCCGCTTCGACGATTGAATGCATTCCCTCAGACATAATTTTGTGATCCTGACCAGCGCCTGCAAGAGGCGCGAAATCGCTCGTTAAATCGAATAAAAAAGTATAATTTACGGTCGGATGTTGGGCAATCATTCGATTTGAAAAGTCGCGTTGTTCGTGCGAAAGTCGAACAATATGAACTTAAAGATCGGCGATACTTTCAGTGTCACAAAAGAAGTTACGGACGAGGTCATCCGAAAATTCGCGGATGTCTCGGGAGACCACAATCCGATTCATCTCGACGAAGAGTTTGCCGCGAAGACGCGGTTCGGCAAGCGCATTGCGCACGGAATGCTCGGTGCGTCGTTCATTTCGGCGGTTCTCGGTTACGAACTTGCCGAGCGCAGCGTCGTCTATCTTTCGCAGTCACTTAAGTTTGTGGCGCCCGTATTTCTCGGCGAAACCGTGACGGCGAAGGCGATCGTCCGCGAGATCCGCGAAGACAAACCGATTGTCACGCTCGAGACGACGGTCACCGGTCCGAACGGCGACTGCATCGTCGGCGAAGCGAAGATCATGGTCCTTTAGACAGTGAGCAGTGAGCAGTAAGCGGTGAGCAGTGGTCGGTGGTCGGTGGTCAGTGGTCGATGATGGCCGACAGCTAACTGCTATCAGCTATCAGCTATTCCGAAAATCCAATCGTTCGGTGAGCGGTGAGCACCGCAACAATCAGAAAAGGAACGATGTCATCCGAGTCGTCCAATTCGCTCATAAAGATCTGCGACGAGATTCGGCGCGGCGCTCGGGTCGTGTCCTTGGCTGGACTCACATCGCCGGCATCGAAAGCCTTTGTCATCAACGAATTGCGCGGCAAGCTCGACAAGACTCTGGTGATCGTCACTGATACGAACCGCGAACTTGAGACACTCGAGAACGACCTCGGCTTCTTTGATCAACAGACATCAATCGTATCGTTGCCGTCGTTTGAAACCGATGTCTACTCGAGCATGTCGCCGCATGCCGAGACGCTCGAACGCCGCGCCCTCGCGCTCTGGACATTGGCGCACGGCGGCGTCGGGACCGTCATCGTGTCCGCCGTTTCGCTGGCGACCCGAACGGCTGCGCCTGACGAGTTGCGTGATTCCGGCGCGGTCCTGGTTCGCGACGAAGACTTCTCGCCGGAAGATCTCGTCGCGCGGCTCGCGTCCGGCGGCTATGTGCGCGAAGAACCGATCAAGAACGTCGGCGAGTTCTCGGTCCGCGGCGGGATCGTCGATGTCTGGTCGCCGGCCGCCGAATTTCCCGTACGGGTCGAATTTTTCGGCGACACCGTTGATTCGATCCGCGAATTCGATCCCGACACGCAGCTTTCGACCGGTCAGCTGAAGTCGATCGAGATCGCGCCGATGCGCGAATTCGCGGCCTCGCCTTCTGACTACCGCGACTGGTCGTTCTTCGCCCGCGAGCGATTCACCGATCCGAAACAGGAGCGCGCGCTCCGCGACCGCGCGGCATACGCCGACGACGGAGAGAGTTTCCCGGGTTGGGAGTTTCTCCTTCCGCTCGCGTCGCCGCGCCGCTCGTCGCCGTTCGATTACTTCAAAGACGCGATCTTCGTCATCGACGAACCGGGCCTGATCGAACAGTCCCTCGCGGCGCACTACGAGCGCCTCGCCGAACGCTGTCGGGAGATCGGCGAGGCCGGTGAGATCGCGCTCGAACCCGAAGAATTGTTTCTGCCGAGCGACGAGATCCGGAAACGGCTCGAAAGCGCGCAGCGGATCGAGATCCGGGCGCTCGGCAAAGGCGCGGCCGAAACCGGCGAAGATCTGAGCGAATACGGTTCCGGTACGACCCAACTCCCCGCGGAGACTCCGATCGCTGCCGCCGCCGAACGGGCGATGCGGCGCTCGAAACCGCTTTTCCTGTTCCCGACGCTCGAGATCGTGTCCGAGGTGGAGATCGGATCACGCGCGACACGACGTTTTCACGGCGATATTGCGGAGTTCGCGCGATTCTCTGGATCGCTCCGCGGCGACGCGCGATTTGTCTTCGAAACTCTCGGACTGGCCGAACGTTTTGACGAGATCATTCGCGATTACGACGCTTCCGTTCCGGCGTCAAGCGTGTCGGTCGGTGAATTGTCGAGCGGTTTCGAACTGCCTTCGCTCGGCGTCACGTACTTCACGGAAGTCGATATTTTCGGCGAGAACCTTCAGAAAGACGCACCGCCGTCGCGCAAGGCCCAGGTCGCGAACAGAAAAGCGCTCGGGGCGTTCATCTCCGACTTTCGCGATCTCAAGATCGGCGATTACGTCGTCCATGTCGATCACGGGATCGGCCGCTTCGAAGGGCTTGAAACGATCGCCGCGCAGGGAAGCGAGCGCGAATTCATGCTGCTCGTGTACGCCGACAACACGAAGCTCTTCGTGCCGGTCGAACGACTCGATCTCGTTTCGCGCTACTCGTCGGGCGAGGGCACGGCGCCGGCGCTCGACCGGCTCGGCGGACTCGGTTGGCAGAAGACGAAGGCGAAGGCGAAACGCGCGATGCGCGACATGGCCGACGAACTTCTCAGGCTGTACGCCGAGCGCAAAATGATCAAGGGATACGCGTTTTCGGCCGACGCGCCGTGGCAAAAGGAATTCGAAGACGCGTTCCCGTACCAGCTGACGGTCGATCAGTCCGCGGCGATCGAGGACACGAAATCCGACATGGAGACCGCCGTTCCGATGGACCGGCTGGTCGTCGGCGACGTCGGTTACGGAAAGACCGAAGTCGCCATGCGCGCAGCGTTCAAGGCCGTCATGGACGGCCGTCAGGTCGCCGTTCTGACGCCGACGACCGTGCTCGCGTACCAGCATTTCGAGACGTTCAAGCAGCGCTTCGCGGCTTTTCCCGTGTCGATCGATCTGCTGTCGCGATTCCGTTCGTCGAAGGAACAGAAAGCGGTCGTCGATGCGGCTGAAAAGGGCGCGGTCGACATCCTGATCGGTACGCACCGGATCCTGTCGAACGACGTCAAGATGCCGAAACTCGGACTCGTCGTCGTCGATGAGGAGCAGCGTTTCGGTGTCGCGCACAAGGAACGCCTGAAGCAATTGAAGAAGAAGGTCGACGTGCTGACGTTGAGCGCGACGCCGATCCCGCGCACGCTCAACATGTCGCTGCTCGGAATGCGCGACATGTCGGTGATCGAGACTCCGCCGCGCGACCGCCTCGCGATCAACACGCAGGTCGTCCAGTTTTCGGAAGGCGTGATCAAGTCGGCGATCGAACTCGAGATGGCGCGCAACGGCCAGGTGTTCTTCATTCACAACCGCGTCGAAACGATCGAGACGATCGCCGCGCACGTCAAGAAGATCGTGCCGGACGCGCGGATCGTGATCGCGCACGGCCAGATGAACGAGAAGGAGATGGAGCAGGCCGTACTCGATTTCGTCGACTTCAAATACGACGTCCTGGTGGCGACGACGATCATCGAGAACGGCATCGACATTCCGCGGGCGAACACGATCATCATCAACCGTGCCGACAATTACGGGCTTTCGCAGCTTTACCAGCTTCGCGGGCGCGTCGGACGTTCGAACCGCCGGGCATATGCGTATCTGCTGATCCCGGGCGAGATCGAACTGACGCCGATCGCGCGCCGCCGGCTGAGTGCGATCCGCGAATTTTCGGACCTCGGAGCGGGATTCCGCATCGCCGCGCTTGATCTCGAACTCCGCGGCGCCGGGAATATTCTCGGCGGCCAGCAATCGGGCCAGCTCGACGCGCTCGGGTTCGATCTCTACACGAAAATGCTCGAACGCACGATCGCCGAACTCAAGGGCGAGGAGATCGTCGACGAGGTCAGCGTTTCGATCAATCTCGGCATCGACGTCGCGATCCCGCAGGATTACATCAACGAGACCTCACAGCGGTTGCGGACGTACAAACGAATCTCATCGGCCGACTCGGACGACGTTCTGAATTCGATCTACGCCGAGATCCAGGATCGTTACGGACGTATCCCTGATTCCGTCGACAACCTCTTCGACTATGCGCGGCTGCGGAAACTGGCCGAATCGATGCACATCGTTTCGATCGACCGGACGCGGGACGGTTTCGCGATCAAACTCAGCGAGCATGCGAAGGTCTCGCCTGAACGTCTGATGGGTTTTCTCGCGGCGAACGAGAACGCGGCGTTCTCGCCGAGCGGGATACTGCGGGTTCCGGTCGAGGCCGGGAACATCATCGACCGCGCGCGCGGCGTTCTCGAATCGATGCGCGGTTGAACCGAAGTCCGACGTGACAATGCCCGAAGAAAAAACAATCGGCGACGCCATCACGGTTCTGCGTTGGTGGACGATGCTTCTGCGGGCAAAGGGCACGCCGTTCCGGAAACTGCTTCATTTTATCGTTACCGTCGCGCTCAGGTTGTTTTTCAGGCGAATCGAAACCGTCGGGGTCGAGCGCGTGCCACGCGATTTACCCGTTATTTTCGTCGCCAATCACCCGAACGGGCTCGTCGATCCGGCGTTGGTCTTCGTCTCGCTGCCGAGGCGGGTTTCGTTTCTCGCGAAATCAACGCTGTTCGAGATCCCCGTTCTCGGGCGGCTTGTGCGCGCGTTCGAGGCGTTGCCCGTCTTTCGACGAATCGATTCAAACGGCGATCTCGCGGGGAATCTCGAGACGTTCAGCGCATGTCGACGATTCCTCAACGAGAACCGCTGCGTCGCCATCTTTCCCGAAGGTATCTCGCACGACGAGACGCGCTTGAAACCGGTCAAGACGGGCGCTGCCAGGATCGCGCTCGGCGCTGCCGCGGTGAAAGATCATATGCTTCCGATCGATCTGAAGATCATGGCGGTCGGGCTGTTCTACACGTCGAAAACTTCGTTCCGGAGCGAGGTTCTGATCCGGTTCGGCGAGCTGATCGACGTTCCGGCGGTCGATCTCGACGAGAACGGCGAACCGCCCCGGGATTCCGTCCGCGAGCTGACGAAACGGATCGAGTCGGGGCTCAGAAACGCGACGCTCAACGTCGGAACCGAGTCCGAACGCGACACGGTCGTGCGCGCCGAAGCATTGTTTTCGAGCGTTTATCGAAATCTGCTCTTCAAACAACCGCTCACGCAGTCGTTCCTGCATCTCCAGAAGCTTGCCGAAAAGTACGAGTTGCTCGGCCGCAACGAGCCCGAGAAGATGCGGGCGCTGAACTCGCGGATGATGGACTACGAAACCGAATTGCGGTCGAGCGGATTGACGCCGGAAAGTCTTTCGTTGCAGCAGCATCCGACCTGGTACGTGTTCAGGTATCTGGTTCTTCGGCTCGTGGCAATCGGCGTCTTGTTGCCGCTTGCGGCGATCGGAACGATCATCCATTCACCGGCGTATGTCCTTTCGAATTTCGCCGGGCAGCTGTTCAGGACGCACGGTCCGGACGCGGCCGGTTCGACCTACAAGATACTCGCGGCGATCGTGCTCATGCCGTTGACATGGCTGACCGTCGGCGGAGTCGCGCTATACTTTTTCGGCTGGCGGATCGCCGCGTTTTCGATCCCGCTGACGATTCTTTGCGGATACGTTGCGCTGCGGACGTCGGAATCGCTTGTCGATCTCACGGTGTGGATCCGCGCGGCATGGATGCTTTTTCGTCAGCGGGCATTGTTTTTGCGGTTGCTCGTGGCCCGCGAGGCGCTGAACCGGGAGATCGGCGAGATGATCGGGAGAGACGAATGAAAGCCGTTTTGCTGACAACGTTCGCGTTGCTTTGCTTCGCGTTCAACTCGATCCTTTGCCGGCTCGCGCTGCGCGGGGAAGAGATCGACGCGGCGTCGTTCACGGCGGTCAGGATCGTCTCCGGCGCGATCGTACTGTTCATGCTTTCGGCGGCGTTTTCCGGCTCGGGAGCGAAGCGTTCGGGAAGTTGGAGATCGGCGATCTATCTGGTCGGATACGCTGCGGCATTCTCTTTCGCTTATCTCTCGCTGTCGGCGGCGACGGGCGCGCTGCTGCTTTTCGGCGCGGTCCAACTGACGATGGTCGCCGTGGCGATCGCCCGCGGCGAGCGTCCGCGGCGCTTCGAGTGGCTCGGAATGGCGGTCGCGTTCGGCGGATTGATCTATCTCGTTCTGCCGGGACTGCAGTCGCCGCCGATATTGAGTTCCGCGCTGATGATCGCAGCCGGCGCCGCCTGGGGATTCTACACGCTGTCAGGGAAGGGAATCACCGATCCGCTGCCGGCAACGGCGGGCAATTTCGTCCGCGCCGTTCCGTTCGCGTTGATCCCCCTGGCGTTCTTCGCGGGATCGCTGAAGATCAGCCCGCACGGCGCACTTCTGGCGGCGATCTCCGGCGCGGTCGCGTCGGGCGTCGGATATGCCGTTTGGTACGCGGCGCTGAAGTTCCATTCGGCGACCCGCGCCGCAGTGCTGCAGCTTTCGGTTCCGGCGATCGCCGCCGTCGGCGGAATCTTGCTCCTTTCAGAATCGTTCACGACGCGATTTCTCATCGCGGGAGCCCTGATCCTCGGCGGGATCGCGATGACGATCTTCGGCCGCGGCCGCTAGTCCTTTTTTCTCACCTCGATAAACACGGCGTATCGTCGAAAAAGCGGATCGACGCGTATTTCGACGTCGGGAAGTCCTTCAAGAAACGGGAGCAGGTCGTGCGGATACTTGACGTGAAATTTGCTGAGCCACCCGCGCAGCAGTTTTCCGAACCAGCGCGGAAGACCTGCCTGATCGAAGAAATCGACGATATAGAGGCATTTTCCGGGTTTGAGATTGGCGAGCGCGTTGACGATCGACTCGCGCCACGGCGGAATGATCGACACGGCGTAGCTGAAAAAGCATGCGTCGAACGGTTCGTCCGTACCAAAGTCGCCGAATTTGAATTCATCCGCGAGTGCGGTTCGGAACTCGACGTTTCGGATACCCGCCGCATCGGATTTTGCGCGCGCCGTTTTCAGCATTTCCGCCGAGGCGTCGAGTCCGCAGAACCGCGCATCGGGGTGCTTTTTCGCAAGGATGATGAGATTCCGCGCGGTTCCGCAACCGAGCTCGAGGATGCGATCGCCGGGCTCGATCCGCATTTCCGCGATCAGACGGTCGCGGCCGAGCAGGTAAAATTTGCGCGTCAGATCGTAAAAATAGCGCTGGTAGCGGTACATCCGATCCATCTGTTCGAATTGGGATTCGGGATCGGGAATTTCGGAGTCTTCGTCCATTCAGTTCAATACGTATAGATGGAATCCGCCGTAGATCGACGCGCGGTCCCGCTTGAAAAGGTCTTCCGACCATTCTTTTTCGTATCTGAATCGCTTTTGAAGCAGATTCGGCAAATTTGACTCGACCGGCGAAGCGGCGCCGGCGGTCCGGAAGATCACTCGTGCGCCCGGTGCTGACCTGTTTGCGATCGCCGTCCACAATTCGCTCATCGCGGCGGCGTCCATCCAATCCTGCGCGTCGAGAAAGACGAATCGGTTGAATCGGCCGAATTCGGAATTTGCGATCGCGTCGGTCACGGATCCGACGTGAGTCTCGATCCGACTGGCCGTCGATCTCAGTCGGTCGAAATTCTCCGCCTTGAGGTATTCGGGGATCGCGCGGCAGGTTTCCGTGTCGTAGCGGCGCGCGAAGGCCTGCCAGGCGAAGTAGTTTTCGGCGATCGGATAATCGACCGCGAGCCGCCGCGTCCGTTCGCGGTAGATGTCGATCACCGACCTGCCATCCGCATCCTTTTTGAGTTCGTCGTACTGCTGCGGCGGAATTCCGAGGCCAAACATCGTGACCGGCAGTTTTCCGACAAATTTCACGAAGTAGGAGTCGAAGAAGGGATCGATGAAACGATCGTACAGCTCCGCCTGCTCTTCGCATGTTCCGGCGTTGAGCACCGCTTCCGGATCGCATCCGAGAAATCGGGCGAAGCGGTGAAAAAAGCGCAGGAAGTAGCCGTTTCGCGAGTGTTCGTAAAGACCGTCATTGCGGAAATAGTCAATACGTCTGCGGCCGAAAAGCGATGATCGTTCCCAGAACCGTCGCGTTTCTTCGTCGAGCCTCGGGGCGATGAACGCGTCATAGTCGCGGATCGCGCCGTCAAATTTCCCGAGTCCGAAAAATCCGAAGAAACGTTCGTGATCGGGCAGGTGTCGCAGCGCCGCGATCTTGAGATTGAGCAAGTAGATATGATTGCGGTTCAGATCCACCGCCGTGACCGAGTTCGGTCCGGCGAGAAGGTAGTTGAGCGCATTGCAACCGCCCGATGAGATCGTCAGGACGTTCGACCCGGAATCGATCTCCAGCGCCTCGAGATCGACCCGCGGATCTTCCCAGATCTGGTTGTAAACAAAGGCGTCAAACCAAACTGCGAAGAGTTTCTGGAGAAGGCTCTGGCTACGGCTCGCGCCTGTCTGGCTGACTCCTTCAAGGACAAGATTCATTCGATTTTGGATTTTTGAATTTGGATTTTGGATTTAGAACGCCGGACTGCCAACATCGACTCACGACTCACGACTCACGACTCACGACTCACGACTCACGACTCACGACTCACGAC
>JAKOSS010000045.1 GCA_029777145.1 Acidobacteriota bacterium
CCGAGACCGTAAAACTCGCGCCGAAGGTTTATCAATGTCTGGTTCTGCTCGTTGAAAGCGAGGGGAAACTCGTTTCCAAGGACGAGTTTTTCGCAAAGGTATGGCCCGAGACATTTGTCGAAGAAAGCTCTTTGACTTAGTCGATTTCGCAGCTGCGTAAGGTTCTCGCCGAGTCTGATGCGGACACAAAGTATGTCGAAACGGTGCCGCGACGCGGTTTTCGGTTTCCGGCGGAAGTGAAAAAACTTGCGAAGCAGAATCTTGCCGTCAGGGACGGCCGGATATTCCTCGAAAGAGAACAAATAGAAGAGGTTTGGATCGAGGAAATCGACGATTCGGACACGGGAATCGTTCCCATCGAAAACAACCGGTTGCTTCCGCCCGCGAACCGCCTTTCGCGCAATGCCTATCTGGCGCTTGCGGTGATTGTTCTGATCGTGCTGTCCATCGCCGCGTATCAGGTGTTTCGGACCGACAATCCTGAAAACGGACGGGTCAAGAGTATTGCGGTCTTGCCGCTCAAATCGCTTGATGAGAACAGCGACCGGTCGCTGTCTCTCGGCCTGACCGACGCTCTGATCACGCAGCTCGGAAAGTCGGAACGATTGCTCGTGCGCCCGCTGAATTCGATCGTCAGCGTTGCCGACGCAGACTCTGATCCGGTTTCGATCGGGAAGCAGATGCAGGTTGACGCGGTGCTCGAATGGAGTTCGCAGAAGGTCGGCGACCGTCTGCGAATCACCGTCAGACTGCTTCAGGTCTCCGACGGAAAGCAACTTTGGAGCGAGACGTTCGAGGAGAACGAATCTGACATTTTCAAGATCCAGGACGCGGTGTCGATCAGGGCCGCGAATTCGCTGGTGGCCAATCTCACGACACGCGAAGCCGAACTCATTCACGCCCGCAACACGAACAACAACGACGCCTACGAGGCATATCTGCGCGGACGGTTCCATTGGGGCCGGCGTGATCTTGAAGGATTCACGAAGGCTCAGGCGTTCTTCGAGCAGGCCGTGATCCTCGATCCGAAATTCGCCGACGCGCATTCCGGCCTGGCCGACGTCCATCTGGGTTTTTACGACTACGGCTACAAAAAGGCCGACGAGACGATCCCGAAGGCGCTGGCCGCGGTCAACCGGTCGCTGCTTTTGAATTCGAGTAATCCCGATGCGTATTCGACACTCGCCTCGATCGAATTCCTGCACAACAGGAATTGGAAGGCGACCGAAGCGAATTTCAGAAAGTCGATCGAGCTTGCGCCGAACAATCCGACGACCCGGCTGCGGTACGGCTGGATGATGTCGGTCGTCGGGAAATTTGAAGAAGGACTCAAGGAACTCGAGATCGCCGAAAAACTCGATCCTGTTTCAAGGATCGGTCAAACGAACATCGCCTACAATTACCTGGTGTCGAAGCAGTTCGACCGGGCCGAAGCGAAGCTCAATGAAGTCATCAAGATACATCCCGACTTCAGTCTGCCGTATTGGTATCTCGGGACGCTTTACTTCGAACAGGGCAAACGCCGGGAATCGCTCGAGCAGTATTTCAAAGCGTTTGAACTGGAAGAAGGAAAGTCGGAACTGACGAACAGGGTCCGCGAACTTCGCGAGACACGGAGCGAAACCGAAGCCCTCCGGGTCTGGCGTGAAGGACTTGAGAAACGATACGCCGAAAAGTACTTTCCTCCGACCAACATTGCGCTCGTCGCGGCGTTGGCAAAAGACCGCGAGAAGACGCTTTATTGGCTCAAGGAATCCGAGCGGGTAAAGGATCCGTGGCTGTTGCAGATAAAGTACGACGGCGAATATCGGTTTCTTTCGGGCGACAAGGAATTTGATGAGATGATGAACGCCCTGCGATTCGACTGAAACATATGAACATAAAATATGCGCTTGTGATCGGCTTGCTGGTTGTTTGCGGGTTCGGTGTCGAGGCCTCGGCACAGCACCGCAAGCTGACCGTGATTCTGCTTCGGCACGCCGAAAAGGACGTCTCGGCGACAGCCGACAAGGTCAATCCCGTGCTCACGCCGGAAGGGAAATCGCGTGCCGAAAGGCTGATAAGAGCGGTCAAGAAGTACAAGCTCGACGCGATCTACTCGTCGGACTTCATCCGCACGCGCGAAACGGTCGCGCCGCTCGCCGCCAAGCGCCGCCTTCAGGTTCAGATCTACAATCCGCGCGAACTCAAGCAGATGTCGGAGATGATCATGACCGGCAAGATCAAGCGGCTTTTGATCGTCGGCCACAACAACACGACGCCGGGTTTGGTGAACCTCCTGCTCGGATCAGACAAGTACCAAACTCTGCCGGAATCGGTCTACGACAAGATCTTCGTCGTCAAGATCAGGAAGTACAAACGGAAGCCGGTGAAGGCGGAAGATAAGGTACTGACTTATTGAAATTTTCGCTTTGCGATTGTGCCAATGCGGAGCCCCGCACGAAGTCCGCTCGCAACCCGAGCGACGATTCTTTCCACGAAGTCGCACGAAGAACCACGAAGCGAGGTTGATGAATTTCTATCAAGACGATTCTTTCCACGAAGTCGCACGAAGAACCACGAAGCGAGGTTGATGAATTTCTATCAAGTCCGCCGCCGGCGAACGACGTGAACCAACTCTCTTCCGCCCGCCGAAATCGGGCTCACGACCGACGATCCGCGTTCCTACACGCTCACGCGTGTAGCTATTACTCTCAAGCCCGCCGCCGGCGAACGACGTGAACCAACTCTCTTTCGCCCGCCGAAGTCGGGCTCACGACCGATGATTCGTGCTCCTACACGCTCACGCGTGTAGCTATTCATCTCGAGCCCGCCGCTGGCGGGCGACATCCCGACGCAAGATAAACAGATCCCGTCTGCGATCACTTATTGGGCGTCGGAAATCCGAGGAATTCAACATGATCGAGATCTGCTTCCGTCTTGACGGACTCGATCTCCGAAACCTTTCCGGACTTCAGCTGATATCGCTTCCTCGTATACGAAGTCGGATGGTTCCGCGCCCGTGCACTGCTGTATTCCTCCGTTATCAAGCCGTCATCGGTGAACTCGATCTTCCGCAAGCCTCCGAACGCGGCATCGCCGAATTCTCTCGTCCAGATAAGGCGAGGTTTCTTCCCAGAGAGGTCAAAAAGAAGAACCGCCGTCTCGTGGCCTTGGAAGTACTGAATCTGGATCGTCACCAACGCTTCGTCGTGTCCGTCACCGGTCAGATCCTTTGAAGAAACATTTTCCAAATTGAATATGATCATCTGATCCGTCAGGCCCTAATCGCCCTGATTCAAAGTCAACTCCCCGTCCGCGAGTCGAATCGATTTTAGTTTCGGAGCGATCTCGGGAAGTGATTTGAAACATATCGGGAACTCGAAGTTCCGAAAGTTCGGCAAATTCGGATCGGTTCGAATCGCCGTCGGCGCGGTGGTCGCGGCGGGTGATGGGACTTCCACGGCGGATTGGTTGGTGGCGTTAGGCGGCGTACCGCAAGAGGCCGTGATTATCGCCGTAAGCGTGAAGATGAGAATCCGAGTACGCATATTACAGAAATCGGAAATCGGAAATCGCAAATCGAAAATCGGAAATCGAAAATCGCAAATCCCTAGATTTCGACCGTGTCTTTCTGAACAAAGAATGAGACCGCGACGACGAGGGCCACGAGCAGGATCGCGGCCGCCGTCCAGAAGTTGCGCTTGAGTGTGAACGCATCGACCTGATTGACCGAGTTGTTGAGCAGGAATCCGGTGAGCGTCGGCGAGATCGCGCGTGCCAGAGACGCCGCG
>JAKOSS010000515.1 GCA_029777145.1 Acidobacteriota bacterium
CGAAGATTGCTGATATGCATGTCGAGACTGCGGTCGAACGGCGACAAGGTTCGTCCCAGAACCTTCACGCTGAGTTCGTCCTTCTTCACGATCTTGCCGGCGTCGGCGGCAAGCGCGGCCAGCAGATCGAACTCGACGGACGTCAGATTAACCTCGTCGCCGCCGATCTTCACCGACCGCGCGCCGAGCGAGATCTCAAGATCCTCGACCGAAACGGTTTCCGGAGCCGGTGCCTTCGGCTCGCTCTCGACCCGCACGCGGCGCAGGATCGCGCGCAGCCGGGCGACGAGTTCGCGCGGATTGAACGGCTTGCCGAGATAGTCGTCGGCGCCGATCTCGAGCCCGACGATCCGTTCCATGTCGTCACCCCGCGCGGTCAGCATCAGGACCGGCACCGTCGATTCCTTGCGGAGATCACGGAGAATGTCGAATCCGTTCTTCTTCGGCAACATGACGTCGAGAATGACGATCCCGAAGCCGCCGGACAACGCGGCTTTCAATCCGGCTTCTCCGTCGTGGACCGCTTCCGATTCGAAGCCTTCGACAGAGAGATATTCAGCGACCAGATCGCACAATTCCTCGTCGTCGTCGATGATCAGAATCTTGTCCATCGCCTTGATTTTACGTCAGTTTACGAACTTGCGTCCAAGCTTTTACATTTCTTTACACAACCCCGCGATAAATTGACGTTCGGGCACCCCGGAAAATCGTCTTATGAAGTGAAGGCGACAAAAAAGCCATACATAAGCAATCAAGGAGACGTTATGAAGAAGATCATCATCGCAATTTTGGGAGTCGCGCTCGTGGCCACGGGAGCCGTGTTCATTTTCGCGCAGAAGGGCGCTGGCGACGGCCGCCCGTTCGGTAGGGGATTTGGTCGCGGATTCGGTCCGGGCGGACCCGGCCTCCTGCGGATGGCTGAGAAACTCGGCCTGAGCGACGAGCAGAAGACTCAGATCAAGGGAATCCTCGAAGATTCGAAGACCCGCGTGCAGCCGTTGATGGAGGCGGCAAAGACGAACCACGACGCGATCAAGAACCTCGGTACGGACGGCACGTTCAACGAGGCGGAAGTGAACCGGCTTGCCGCCGCGCAAGCTGAAACGACGAAACAGCTGATCGTCGAGAAGGAAAAGACGAAGGCCGCGATCTTCGCGGTGCTGACGCCGGAACAGCGGACGAAAGCTGCCGAGTTCAAGGCGCAGATGGAAGAGCGCTTCAAGGATCGCATGCCGGGACCGGGTGGACGCCGCGGATTTGGCGGACCGGAAGGCCCGAAAGGCTTCGGCGCCGGATTTGAAGAATAACGGATCGGATCAATCGAACACGGGGCAGGTCAAACGGAAGACCGCGGATTCGCATTGCGGGTCCGCGGTCCTTTTTGTCCACGGAAGAACAGGGATCTTGCATAAGAACCCGCGCGATCCGCGTCATTCGCGGCTGATTCTTCCAAAGGCTTACGGCTCGATATAACCTTTTGAGATCAAAATCGTATTGACAAACAAAATCTTTGGATTAGGATAGACCCAATGCCGACAACGATCACTGAAATCGAGGACGAATCCCGCGGAAAGTCCGTCCTGCGCGTCGAAGGTTCGATGACCGCGGAGGACGCGGCGCTGCTCGAACGCATCGCGCTCGATCTGCGGTCGCAACGCGAGCGGGCGATTTCGTTCGATCTGTCAGATCTTGATTTCCTCGACAGCGAAAGCGCGCCGATCCTCATCAAGCTCGTGCGCGACCACGGATTCGAGATCGAGGGCATGGAATACTTCCTGCAGACAATGGTCAACGAGGCCGAAAAGAAACACGCCTGAAACCACGTTCGATCCAAATCTGGAGCCTGCATTTGGTATCCCGAACTCAAACTTCCCGAAGGATGATTTGCCGCGGATCACATGGATGACGCTGATGGGCAGGAAAGAAGCCCACGCATTTCTGCGTAACCACCGCCTCTTTTTGCCCCAAGATGGAATTGGTTGTATCGGGATAGGTGACTATGCCCGCAAATCGATTTCGCGTATTTCGCGTGTTCTGCGGGGATCTCTTCCTGATTCGCGATCCAGTTTTTCTTTGCTTCCCCGACCGGTTGCGAATTTCCCGAAATTCGGCAAATATCGAGAAGTTATGAATCCACGCGAGATCGCGAAACTTGTCGGCGGCGAATTGTCCGGGGATGGAACCGCGGAGATCAATTCGGTCGCCAAACTCGACGCCGCGGGCGCCAACCAACTGGCGTTTATCGAGGACGAAAGCAAGTTTGACGGCACTTCCGCGGGCTGCCTGCTGGTCCACCCGGAGTTCGAATCGGAAGTCACTTGCGACATCATCCGCGTGCAGAATCCGAAATTCGCCTTCGCCGTCGCGGCGAGATCGCTTCACCCGCATCATTGGCGAAGCGGTTGGCACGAATCGTCGGTGATCGCCCAGAATTCGGACGTTCGAGCGTCGTTTATCGGCGCGTTCGTTTCGATCGGCGAGAATACGGGCATCAGCGAAGCTTCCGAGATCCACGACGGATGCCGGATCGGGAACAATGTTTCGATCGGCAAATGCACGATCATTCATCCGAACGTGACGATCTACGACGACGTCACGATCGGCGACGACTGCGTCATCCACGCCGGAGCCGTCATCGGCGCGGACGGCTTCGGTTACGTCCGCGGAGCCGAGGGTTACGTGCAGTTCCCCCAGATCGGAACCGTCGTCATCGAGGATCAGGTGGAGATCGGTGCGAATACGTGCGTCGACCGCGGCGCGCTCGGTGAAACGCGGATCGGCGAAGGCACGAAGATCGACAACCTCGTTCAGGTCGCGCACAATGTTCAGATCGGCAAGCGGGTCGTCATCGCCGCACAGACCGGAATCTCGGGCAGCACCATCATCGAGGACGATTGCGTGATTGGCGGCCAGGTCG
>JAKOSS010000516.1 GCA_029777145.1 Acidobacteriota bacterium
CGCCGAGGACGACAAGACCAAGGGCGGGATCTATTCCGACGCGGCGCTCGAACTGGGACATTTCTATCGCGGCCAGCAGAAATTCGCCGAGGCGATCGATTTCTTTTCGAAAATTCCTCAGGATGCTCCGCAGTATGCCGAAGCCGCGTTTTACACCGGCCTCATTCACTGGCAGCAGCAGAATTTCGAGCAGGCGCTCGCGGTTTTGCGGCCGCTTGCAGACGATCTGCAGCTGACAAGCGTTTACAACACGCTCGGGGCGATCGCCGTGCAGGCGTCGCGTGCCGAAAAGAAGAACAAGGCCAAATCAGCGGCGTTGCTCGCGGAAGGCGTCGAACTGTTGAAGAAAGCGCTCGATTCGGCGCCGGAGGCGCTCGACGTTAGATTCAACTACGGCCTGGCGCTGTTTATCTCGAACAACTATCAGGAATCGGCGGCTCAGCTGCGGCCGGTCCTCGCGGGCGCGCCGAAGGATGGCGAGGCATATTTCCTGCTCGCGAAGTCGGCCGAGATCCTCAACGAGCCGAATGCCGCCGATTTCGATGAGATGGCGCGCAAGAACGGAACCCGCTACGCGCAGTTCCGGGTTGAGTGGGACAGTTCGAAAACGGTTGATGGCATCGGCTTGCGCGTCGTTCAGCCGCCGCGCAAGGACTTTGTCAGCGTCATCATGATCAAGCGCCGCGCGACGCCGACTCCGACGCCGCTCAACGAGACCGAAGCGTTGCTCGTAAAGGCCCGCGGTTTTTATCGCGAGGGCCGCGACGATGAAGCGATGGGAATCCTGCGCCGAATCCAGGCAGGCGATCCGATGAGTGCCGAGTGTCACTACTTGATCGGAATGATCCATCTGCGTCGCGGCGATCTCGACCAGTCAGTCAGTTCGCTTCGGACGGCAATCTTTTGGGACAACCGGCTGACCAACGCGTATGTCGCCCTGGTCAAGATCTATGTCGATCGCAAGGAATGTCAGCAGGCCCAGACATACCTTCGGTCAGTACAGGAGATCGATCCCGAGAACGCCGATGTTCAGGGGTTGCAGCGGATGGTCGAGCGCTGCTCAAACAAGTAATTTGAATCGATTGATCGGGCGCCGTTTTCGAGTAGAAGGCGTCGCCCGAAACCCTCCCGAATCGACCGCCCCGAACCATTCTACCAAATAGTGTAAGTCGCGACTGCGAAAAAGGACGCGAAGACCTCACCCGGACCCGATCACGTGAACTCGAGCGAATTTCTAAGTTGTTGCAAATAAACGAGTTCACGCCAATTCCTCAATCCCAATTCCCAAATCCCCGATTCGAAATGGCTTTGGCACGCCAAGTGCATTAGGTAAAAACGGCTAGCTTGATGCAGTTAATTCAAGACCCCGCCGCCAACTCTTCTCCGAGCGCGGTTTGCCACTGCGCTTGACCACCTTCCGAGCGTTCCTTCAGTTGTCCTTCCGAATATGAGCCCGATTCGAAAGAATCGGGCTCTCCCGCTTTAAACCACTGAAAACACGCGGTTTTGCCATTTACACCAATTCGTACACCAGGCGTATGCCGGTTCGAAGCGCCTAATACGCGGCGATTATCAAATTGACAGAAAATCGATCAACCAATTCGTGTCCGCTGACAAAATTCGGCATTGTGGCCTGACAATTTTTGTTTTGCCGTCAGGATGACTGAATCAGGATGAACGAACAACGGTCAAATTGAAGGAATCGCGTTCATCGGCGCTGACACGCGGGACGGGCGTTCTGCTAGAATCGTTCAACGATGCGCGTTGTCCGTAAGCTGAAGGAATTTGTTCCGCGACCGCTAAATGCGGTGCTGGCTGCGGTTTCGGCTTTCATGCTGATCCTCGCCTTTCCTGATTTTGAGTTCTGGCGCCTGGCGTTTGTGGCGCTGGTGCCGCTGCTGTTCGCGATCGACGGTGAACACGGGTCGCCGAAAACGGCGCTGACCGTCGGCTGGATCTTCGGGACCGTCTTTTTCTTCGGAACCTGCTGGTGGCTGACCTTTGCGCCCATAACCTATGCCCGGCTGCCGTGGCTTCCGGTCTATCTGCTGATGCTTTTCGCCGCGCTCGGCGCCGGCGTCTTTCCGGCGATCTTTACGATGTTGCTCGCGATCATCCGCCGGCGGTTCGGTTGGTTCGCGATCGCGCTTGCGCCGGTCGTCTGGGTCTTCGCGGAATTCCTTCGGATGTGGGTCTCCGGCAACAACTGGAACGCACTCGGATACTCGGTCGCTTTCTCGCTGCCGCCCGCGATCTCGGCGGCCCGCCTCGGCGGGGTTTACGCCGTCGGATTCATCATCGTCGCCGTCAACGTGCTGGTTTACCTGGTCGTTTCGGGGCGACGGACGCTGCGCCTGATCGAGTCGCGGAAAGCACCCGAAACGCCAAACACACCGCGTCTCGCTGCGACGGTCGTCGCGGCCGTTTTGCTCGCGATCGTCGCCGTTTACCTGTCGCTCGACCGGAGCCGGATGACGGAGCCCGAAACCACGGGGGATACGGTTGTTGTCGCCGTTCAACCGAATGTTCCGATGGACGGCCTGACGCTTGAGCAATATCGCGCGCTGTTGAACAGGCACATCGAACTCGCCGAGGGCGAACTTGCGAAACGTCCGATCGGAGACACGCGGCCGTCGCTCGTGATCTTCCCCGAATCGCCGATGATGTTCGAATACGGGCGCGACGCGGAACTCCGGGAGTTCCTCAGGCGCTTCGCCGAGCGCAACCGGACGTCGGTTCTGATCAACTCCGCGGAAACGAGCGACGACGGCAAGCAGACATTGAATTCGGCCGTGATGGTCAATGACTCGGGCGCGAAAGTCGGACAGTACGACAAGATCTTCCTTCTGCCGTTCGGCGAGTACATTCCGTTTCCCGAACCCGTCGCGAGCTGGATGCCGGCCTTCGTCGGGAACTTCAAGAAGGGAACCGAGTACGATCTTTTGCCGGTCGGCAACGCCAAAGCCGGAATCATGATCTGTTTCGAATCGCATTTCGGCGGGCTTTCGGCGGAGTACGCGCGCGACGGCGCCGACGTCCTGATCGAGATGACCAACGACGGCTATCTCGGACCGACGCCCGTTCTCAGACAGCATTTGGCGAACGCGGTTTTCCGCGCGATCGAAACCGAGCGGCCGGTTGTCCGCGTGACGAACGTCGGCATTACCGGTTACATCGATCCGAACGGCTACGTCAGCGATTCGCCCGCGCCGTACGCCGAGGCCGCGCGCAGCTGGACGGTCGGCCGTTCATCCGGAACGGTCACCGGATACGCTCGTTTCGGCGATCTGTTCGCGATCCTGCTCTCGGTCGCCACGCTCGCACTTACCGGTTTTTCGCTCCGGCGCCGATCAGGCTGAGATCGGTCGTTTATGGTATAAATTAGTAACTGAATTTTTGAAATAATCATGGAATTATCCGAACTTCAATCCAAATACGAATCATTAAGAGTTAAGGTCGAACAACTCGGGAGGTTTCTTTGACGCCCCTCGCAAACGAAACGAACTCGAACAACTTGAAAACCAGATAGCCGCGCCAGATTTCTGGAACGATCAGGAGAAGGCGCAGAAGGTAGTGCAGCAGCGATCGCGGATCGAGCGTTCGCTTGATCGTCAGGAACAATTCGAAACGTCGCTTTCTGACGCCGAAGTCCTGATCGAATTCGCCGAATCGGATCCCGGCTCGCAGACGGAACTCGAAACGCTTCTCGATCGTTTGGAAAACGAGGTGACCGAGGCCGAGACGCAAAGCCTGCTTTCGGGCGAAACGGACGCGAACAACGCGATCTGCTCGATCCAGGCGGGCGCCGGCGGTACCGACGCCCAGGATTGGGCGCAGATGCTTCTCCGAATGTATCTTCGCTGGGCTGAGCGCAAAGGCTTCAAGGTCGAGATCCTTGACGAACAGGCGGGAAGCGAAGCCGGGATCAAGAGCGCGACGTTTCGCGTTGAAGGCGACTATGCTTACGGACTCTTGTCGAACGAGGCCGGCGTCCACCGGCTCGTTCGGATCTCGCCGTTCAATTCGGGCGGCAGCCGCGAAACAAGTTTTGCGTCGCTGTTCGTCTCGCCCGAGATCGACGAGAACA
>JAKOSS010000517.1 GCA_029777145.1 Acidobacteriota bacterium
ACGGCTCCGCCGAGAACTTCCCGGTCACCGACGCGAATATTTCAATTTCGCGCGAGTCGCCCGATGGTCCGATTACACCGCAAATGATTGAAGGCTCTTTGGTCGCGACGCTGACCTCCGGTTTCGAGTACATGATCGAGATCGGAAAGCCGGGATTCATGACGACTAAGGACACTGTTGATTGTTACGCGGACCTTTCCCCCGAATCCGTTTCGCGAATTTTCTTCGTGCGGGCTGGTGATCCTACGGAAATCTGGCAGGTGCCCAAGTTCGATGTGTCGAGGGTGAGAATCGCCTCCCCGAACTCGGGAACAGGAAGTACCCGGAAAGGCGACGTAGTGGTGATGACCGAGACAACGCAGACGACACCGATCAATATCACACCAAGCCTAGGTACTCCGACTGGCCCGACGCCGAAGGTGATTTCAGGCGGGGTTGTTAACGGAAAAGCCGAGCGTCTCGTAAGGCCCGAATACCCTGCTGCCGCACGCGCGGTGCGCGCTTCCGGGGCAGTAAATGTTGACGTGACGATCGACGAACTAGGTTACGTCACGAGTGCGAAAGCGATCAGCGGTCACCCGCTGTTGCGTGCCGCGGCGGTAAAGGCCGCGCGGGAATCGAAATTCAGAATGACCGTGCTCGGGGGGTATCCGGTTCGGGTCACCGGCGTCATCGTATACAACTTTCAACCTTAGAAAGGCAAAAGAAATGGCATCAGTAGCAACTGACTATACAAATCAGATCAATTATTCCGACGAGGTCGCGGAGTTTTCTCCGGCGGTCGTCGCCGAAATGGAATCGCACCTGAAGAAGTATCCCGAAGGACGGACCCGCTCGGCTTTGATCCCGCTGCTCTTCGTCGTGCAGCGCGAACGCGGGTGGATCGACAATCCGGGCGTCAACTTCCTCGCGAAGTTCCTCGGACTCGAAGTTTCGGACATCTGGGAGACGGCGACGTTCTACTCGATGTTCAACCTGCGTCCGGTCGGCAAGCACCACATCCAGATCTGCAAGACGCTGTCGTGCCGGATCATGGGCGAGCCGGACATCACGGGCCACATCTGCGAAAGACTTAAGATCCAGCCGGGCGAAACGACTGAGGACGGCAAGTTCACGGTGACGCTCGTTGAGTGTCTCGGAAGCTGCGGCACCGCGCCGATGATGCAGATCGGATTCGATTATCACGAGGACCTGACGATCGACAAGGTCGACGACATCCTTGATTCGTTGAAGTAACATGAGCAACCGCGTGATCGTGGAAAATCTGTACAAATCATTCGCCGCCGGCGATATTCCGGGCGTGCTCGGAGCGCTGGCGCCGGACATCTCATGGACCGAGGCCGAGGGATTTCCGTACGGCGGTACTTTTGTCGGCCCGGAATCGGTCCTCGCGAACGTGTTCATGAAGCTCGGTACTGAGTGGGAAGGCTGGTCGGCCGTCCCGGATCAGATCGTCGACGGCGGCGGAGAGACTGTCGTCGCGCTCGGCACGTATTCCGGCAAATATCTGGCGACTGGGAAAAGCATGTCGGTTCCCTTCGCGCACGTGTGGACGGTCCGCGACGGGAAAGCCGTCAGATTCGTCCAATACACTGACACTCTGAAGGTGTCGGAAGCCCTCGCGTAGATAATTTCGCGGGGCGATTTTTTTGATCTTTGAACAATTGATTCACTCTCGGAGGCAGGTTCGGACTGCTGTCGGCAATCGCGACGCATCTGACTCGTCAAGAACTAAACAGAGCCCTCGCGGCTAATGGCAGTTAATTCAATTTTGAGGTGAATCATGAAAAATGCGTTTTTGGTCCTGACGGCAGTGTTGTGCGCGGCGGTGTTTGCCGCCGGGCAAGAGAGCGGTAACCGGATCTATGGAAATCAGGGTTACTACAACCAGCAGAAACGGCAACCGCCGCTGAACAACGGAAACCTGATGACGACGAATTCGTTGGGTTTTCAAGTCTATTCGATCGAGGCGAGCGTCCTGATCAATCTCAGGCCCGATTCGTTCGTCGCCGTGTTCGGCGTCAACGACGAAGACAAACAGGCGGCGGCAAGCAACGCCAAGGTGAACGCCCGGATCGACGAGTTCATGAAGTCCCTCAACGGTCTCGGCGTCGGCAAGAACGATATTTACGTCGATTTCATCACCCAAAGCCGTGTTTA
>JAKOSS010000518.1 GCA_029777145.1 Acidobacteriota bacterium
GCGAAAAATCCCACGTTTCCTCGGTTTAGGACCCAACCGACCGAATGAGCGAATTTCGCCAAAATCTATTGAGAGAGTTCGTCGAACCTCTCGAAACAATACAATCATCCGTATCCAATAACTTTTCCGATGCCGATCGGCGCGAGGCATTTCGCGTCGTGCATTCGGTCAAGGGTTGTTCGCGGACGTTCGGTCTCGTCAGGTGCGCGGAAATTGCGGCGGAACTCGAATCGATCCTCGCGGCCGACGATATCCCGACGGATCAGATCGCGAGCGACATTCTCGATCGGCTGGCGTTGCTTATCGAATCCGTCAGGCGTCCGAACACCGGCGGAAACTTGAATCCGCGTGCTTCGGTCTCGGCGCTTGTTCCGAATACGCATACCGTCTTCGGACGCATCAGTTCGGAGGTGTACGAGCAACTGACGGAGCGCGAACGAGCGTCGATAGTTTCGGCGCTGCGGCGCGGCCGACGGATCTTCAGCCTGTCGGCATCGGCCGGCGACGGGCGATTCGCCGAAGATTTCGGCACGATTCGTGACCGTGTTTCCCGCGCCGGAGAGATCATCGCCGTCCTGCCCGGTTTGGAAACCGAAAAGGGCGCTACTTCCCTTCAGTTCCTGGCGTCGACGCCGGACGACGATCCGACCGATGTCCCCGGCGCCGAGGATCTGAATATCGACGCGCCGGACGAGGATCTGACGGAACTTCTCGACGAGATCGCGAGTCACGTGTCGCGCGTGGCCGGTGAAGCGTCGAAGAAGGTCAGTCTCGGGATCGTCTGCGGAGACGTTGAACTCGGCTCGCTCGCTAAGCCGGTTTTCGAGATTCTCTTGCACCTGACGTCGAACGCCGTCGATCACGGCTTCGACAAATCTGGAAAGATCGATCTTTCGATCCTCAACCGCGGGGATGGGATCGAGATCTCGGTGGCCGACGACGGAGTCGGCATCGATTCCGGATTCGCGGACTCGCTTTCGGTCGATGGCGAGATCTTCGATCCCGGGTTCTCGACACTCAGCGAATCAGGGCCGAACTCCGGACGCGGCTACGGACTTTACGCCGTCAAAACGGAGATTGGCAAACTGAACGGCAAAATTCGCGTCGAAAGCCGTAAAGACGTGGGAACACGATTCGTCGTCACGATTCCCGCGTAGCCTATGCCGAAATTCATCGCCGTTATCGCCGTCGTCCTCGCCTTGTGTGCTGCCCTTCCGGCAGGCGCGCAGGATCTTCCCGACGAGATCCGCGGATACAAAGTGCACGAGGCGAACGTCGTTGTCACGAACCGCCGGGAATCTGTCGGCGACCGCGAACCGGACGCGATCGTGCGTGTCGGAGATCCGGTCATCGCCGATACGTCGCTCAAGGGAATGACGATCGAGGTCACCTGCGATCTCGAAACGCTCGGCAACAGCGGTTCGGTCGATTTCCTTCTCTTCAAAGACTTTAAGGTCAATGGCATGGCCGTGACCATCGACGAATACAACCACGCCTTCGAGTTCAAGAAGAAGACAACGGTCGTCCTGCCGCAGCCGGTTTCGGTTTTTGTCGGAACGTTGCAGACGCTCAAGGGCGCACTCGGCGAGATCCGCGATTCGAAACCGGAATGGGAAGTCACCGGAACCGTCTTCGTCTTCGGAAAATTCAAAAAATGGGGAATGAAGTTCAAACGCGTCATTCCTGTGAACATCCGACTAACCGTTCAAAATCCGATCCGCTCACGGAAGATATTTTCGAATCTGGGTTTTTAGTCAGTGGTCGGTGACCCCATTTGCGATTTTAGATTTGCGATTTGCGATTTGTATTTTGTTCCCGCTCACTGCTCACTGCTCACTGCTCACTGCTCACGGCTCACGGCTCACTGCTCACTGCTTACGGCTCGCTGCTCACGGCTCACGGCTCACGGCTCACTGCTCACGGCTCACTGCTCACGGCTCACTGCTCACTGCTCACTGCTTACTGCTCACGGCTCACTGCTCACTGCTTACTGCTTCACCGACCACTGACCCCATTTGCGATTTTAGATTTGCGATTTGCGATTTGTATTTTGGTCCTGCTCACTGCTTACTGCTCACGGCTCACTGCTCACGGTTCACTGCTCAGCCGTCACACTGACTGATGGAATCGTTCATCCTGACCGCTCCGAATCACGCCGCCCAATCGGCGTTCGCTACTAAACCCCACAATTACAATAGTTTACACATACTCCACCGTCGTGGCACACGGCGTGCAATCAATTAAACCGCCGTGGCCCGAGATGGTCGCGATCATGGGCACGATCCGAGGCAGGAATCAGAGACCGCGGCTTTTACAGATTGGAACAACAAGACCCCGCCTTGGGCAAGGCGGAACGATGGACAACCACCTCGCACGCTCAAACCAGCTGAAGCCGGATCGAAAGGTCCGGCTTTTGCTTTTGGCAGTGAGCAGTAAGCGGTGAGCAGTGAGCAGTGTCTTGAATCTTGAATTTTGAATCTTGAATTTTTACTTTTTACTTTTTACTTTTTGCATTTTCCGCCTCCCCGCCCCGATTTGCTAAAATAACCGATTGAACAAACATCGGGAGAAACGGGAGTTATGAGCAGCATGCCCAACAATTTCAGCGAGTACATTGCGGACAATTTCGGAGCCAACGCGACCTACGTCGAAGGTCTTTTCGCCAAATATCAGGCCGATCCGGGCTCGATCGACGAGTCATGGCAGGAGTTCTTTGCCGAAATGCTCGGCACATCGAAACCGGCGCCTAAACCTGTCCCCGTTGCCGCGCCGGTCACCGAACCGCGAGCCGTTGAACCCAAATCCGAAGTCCCGACTCCGAAATCCGAAATCGCCATCGGTCCCGACACGACCGTCAAGCCGATCATCGGCCCGGCGAAAAAGATCGTCGAGAACATGGAAACCTCGCTGACCGTCCCGACGGCGACCAGCGTCCGCAACATTCCGGTCAAGGTCCTCGAAGAAAACCGGGTCCAGATCAACACTCACCTCAAAGCGTCAGGACGCGGCAAGGTTTCGTTCACGCATATCATCGCCTGGGCGATCGTCCGGGCGATCAAGGCGATGCCGGTCATGAACCACGGCTTCGGGATTGTCGACGGCAAACCGTCACGCCTTGAAAACAACTCGATCAATCTCGGCATCGCGATCGATGTCGAGAAAAAGGACGGCTCGCGGAGCCTTCTTGTTCCGAACATCAAAGGCTGCGAACGGATGAACTTCGCCCAGTTCTTTGCCGCATACAATGAGACTGTCGCGAAAGCGCGCGACGGAAAGCTTGAGATCGCGGACTTTCAGGGCACGACGGTCTCGCTGACGAATCCGGGAACGATCGGAACCGTCGCCTCGAATCCGCGGCTGATGTCGGGCCAAAGCGCGATCATCGCCACCGGCGCGATCGAATATCCCGCGGAATATTCGGCGATGACTCCGGCGGCGCTGTCGCAGCTCGGGATTTCGAAGACGATCACGTTGACGTCGACGTACGATCACCGCGTCATTCAGGGAGCGGAAAGCGGCATGGTCCTCGCGCGGATCCATGAATTCCTTGTCGGAAAGAACGCCTTCTACGACGAGGTCTTCAGCGATCTCGGCATCCATTATCCGCCGATGCGCTGGGCCGAAGACTTCAATCCGTCGCTTTTCGGGGGCGAACATGCAAGCGAACAGGCCGAGAAACAGGCGAATGTTCTGCAACTGATCAACGCCTACCGCATCCGCGGACACCTGCTCGCCGATATCGACCCGCTCGACATGACGTCTTATCGCGCCGCCGAGCTCGAGCTTGAGAATTATGGCCTGACGATCTGGGACCTCGACCGCGAATTCATCACCGGCGGACTGCATGACGAGAAGACCGCAACTCTGCGCCGGATCCTCGAGATCATGCAAAAGGCATATTGCGGAAAGGTCGGAACCGAATATCGCCACATTCAAAGCAAGGAAGAGAAGGACTGGATCAGGCTTCAGGTCCGCACGGCGTTCGTCGATACCGAACCGCTGCCGGTCGAAACCAAAAAGGCGCTGCTTTCGAAACTGATCGAAGCCGAGCAGTTCGAGCAATTCCTGCACAAGAAGTATCTCGGCCAGAAACGGTTTTCGCTCGAAGGATGCGAAACGGTCATTCCGATGCTCGATCAGCTCGTCGAACTGGCGTCCGCTCACGGCGTCAACGAGATCTACATGGGCATGGCGCATCGCGGCCGGCTCAACGTGCTGTCGAACATCGTCGATTATTCGATGGCGGAACGC
This sequence comes from Acidobacteriota bacterium, assembly GCA_029777145.1. The sequence goes on from JAKOSS010000518.1 coordinate 4,252, forward strand.
ATCTTCACAATCTTCGAAGGATCGTCGCACCCGAATTTCCCTGCCGATGAGGGAGACGTCAAATATCATCAGGGCGCGGTCGGAAAGCGCGTCACGAAGAGCGGCAACGAGATCCGGATCGAACTTTCGTGCAATCCGTCGCACCTCGAATTCGTCAACCCGGTCGTCGAAGGCATGGCGCGCGCCCGGCAGGACGAACTGCGCAACGCGAAGGGCGAACCCCGCGAGGTGGCGATCGACAAGATCCTGCCGGTTCTGATGCACGGCGACGCGGCCTTTGCCGGTCAGGGCGTCGTCATGGAAACCCTGCAGCTCGCGAATCTGACCGGATACCGCACCGGCGGCACGATCCATCTCGTCATCAACAATCAGATCGGATTTACGACTTCGCCGGAGATGTCTCGCTCTTCGATCTACTCGACCGATGCCGCGCAGATCACTCAGACGCCGATCTTTCACATCAACGGAGACGATCCGGAAGCAGCCTTCCGCGTCATCCAGATCGCGCTCGCGTACCGCCAGAAATTCAACAAGGACGTCGTGCTCGATCTCGTCGGTTTCCGCCGGCTCGGCCACAACGAGGGCGACGAGCCGAGCTACACCCAGCCGCTCATGTACGCGCGCGTGAAAGCCCATCCGGGAACGCGTCATCTCTATGCCGAACAGCTCATTCGCGAAGGCGTGATCACCGAGGACGATCTCAAATCGATGACCGATGCGATCGTTGAGAAATACGAAGGCATCCTCGCGCGGGCGAAGGAGATCGCCGCCGAACGTCCGAAAAAGGCACGTACGGTCCCGTTCGTCGAAGACGAGGACGGCTCGGGAGTGTTCCCGACGGCGATCAGCAGCGACGATCTGAAAAAAGTCTCGGACGCGATTTCGCTCGTTCCCGAAGGATTTCAGATCAACCCGAAAATGGTCGGCCAGCTCGCGCGCCGCGCGAAGATGGGTTCCGGCGAAGTGCCGATGGACTGGGGATTTGCCGAGGCGATCTCGATCGGGTCGCTCGTGCTTGACGGCACGGCCGTCCGTCTTTCAGGACAGGATTCCGGCCGCGGCACATTCTCGCAGCGCCATGCGTCGATGTACGACACTGTGACCGGAAACCGCTGGTCGCCGCTGACCGAATTGCGCAGCGAGGCGAACCGCAAGGCCCGGTTCTATGTTTACGATTCGAGCCTTTCGGAAATGGGCGTTCTCGGCTTCGAATACGGCTATTCGGTGATCGCTCATGATGATTTGGTTATGTGGGAAGCGCAGTTCGGAGATTTCTCGAACGGCGCGCAGGTCATCATCGATCAGTACATCTCGTCGTCCGAGGACAAGTGGAACCAGAAATGCCGTCTCGTGATGCTGCTCCCGCACGGATATGAAGGTCAGGGACCGGAGCACAGTTCGGCGCGCCTTGAACGCTATCTGCAACTCTGTGCCGAGAACAATCTCCAGGTCTGCTATCCATCGACGCCCGCGCAGTATTTCCATTTGCTCCGGCGTCAGGTGAAACAGGAGATCATCCGCCCGCTCGTTGTGATGACGCCGAAATCACTGTTGAGGCTTCCGGCGGCATCGTCGACCGTGGACGAACTGACGAACGGCGGATTTCAGCCGGTGATAGACGACGCGAAGATCGATGACAGGGCTGCGGTCAAGCGGATCGTCGTTTGCTCGGGCAAGGTGTATTACGATCTCGACGCCGCGCGGCCCGAAGACGGCACGGCGGCGGTCGTGCGTCTTGAACAGTTCTATCCGTTCCCGAAGACAATGCTTGCCGACCTGTTCGCGTCGTACCCGAATGCGACCGACGTCGTCTGGACGCAGGAAGAACCCAGCAACATGGGCGGCTGGACGTTCGTCAAGGACAGGATCGACGAGATCCGCGGCGATCTGAAGCTCACATATGCGGGACGGGCTGCGTCGGCGTCACCGGCGACCGGAAGCTACACGATCCACAATCTCGAACAGGACAAACTCGTCCGCGAGGCTTTCGGTATCGAGGAAAAGATCGCTCCGGCAAGTGCGTGAGCAGTGGTCAGTGGCCAGTGGCCTGTGGTCGGCTGGCAGAACCGGGAGCGGTAGAGACTGTGTCAAAAGTCACCTCCCAAAGGTCTTTCATGAATTGCCGTTCGTTTTAACGAACGGATCGGGACAGTATGAAAAA
>JAKOSS010000519.1 GCA_029777145.1 Acidobacteriota bacterium
ACTCGACGAATCGGGCTGGACGCAGGCGCTCTTCTTCGGTCTCGGCGCGGACGGAACGGTCGGCGCGAACAAGAATTCGATCAAGATCATCGGCGAGAACACCGATCTATCGGCACAGGGATATTTCGTTTACGACTCGAAAAAGTCCGGCGCGAAAACGGTTTCGCACCTTCGGTTCGGCCACCAGCAGATCCGCGCGCCGTACCTGATCGAGAAGGCGGATTTTATCGCCTGCCACCAATTCAATTTCGTCGACAAGGAAGAGATGCTCGCGTTCGCGAAACCCGGCGCGACGTTTCTGCTGAATTCGCCGTACGGGAAAGAAGAGGTTTGGGAGAAACTCCCGAAACGCGTCCAGGAAGCGATCATCGACAAGAAGATCCGCTTGTTCGTGATCGACGCCACGGACGTCGCCCGCCAGACCGGCATGGCCGGACGCATCAACACGATCATGCAGACGTGTTTCTTCGAACTCTCGGGCGTGCTGCCGCCGGACGAGGCGATCGCCGCGATCAAGCACGCGATCGAGAAGACGTATTTCAAGAAGGGAAGATCCGTCATCGAGAAGAACTTCGCGGCCGTCGACCAGACGCTCGAAAATCTCTTCGAAGTGCAGATTCCGCAGCAAGTTACGTCGCGACGCGAACTGCCGGTTCTGATTCCCGAACGCGCTCCGCAGTTTGTCCGCGAGGTGACGCGGATGATGATCGAGGGACGCGGCGACCAGATCCCGGTGAGCTTCATGCCGGTCGACGGAACATATCCGAACGGCACCGCGAAGTGGGAAAAACGGAACGTCTCGGACCGCATCGCGGTTTGGGAACCGGAAGCCTGCATCCAATGCGGAAACTGCGGCTTCGTCTGTCCGCACAGCGTCATCCGCGCGAAGTTTTTCCACCGCGATCATCTCGGCGAAGCTCCCGACGGGTTCAAGTCGGCGCCGATCAACGCCCGCGGATTTCCCGAAACGCGTTATTCGCTCGAGGTTTATCTCGAAGACTGCACGGGCTGCAATCTCTGTTACGAGGCGTGCCCGGTGACAGATCGCGAGGATCCGAAACGGCGCGCGATCAATCTCGGAGACAAACCGAAGGATCTCGAACCGGAACGCGACAAGATCTCATTCTTCGAGAAGCTTCCGATCAACGAGAAGCCGACGGTCAATTATTCGACGGTTCACGGCGTTCAGTTCCTCGAACCTTATTTCGAGTTCTCGGGCGCGTGCGCCGGCTGCGGCGAGACGCCGTACATCAAGGTCCTGACGCAGCTTTTCGGCGACCGGCTGATCGTTGCGAACGCGACCGGATGTTCGTCGATCTACGGCGGCAATTTGCCGACGACGCCGTGGACGGCGAACTCAAAGGGGCAGGGACCGGCATGGTCGAATTCACTGTTCGAGGACAACGCCGAATTCGGTCTCGGAATGCGGCTGACGGCCGACAAACAGCTCGACACCGCGCACCAGTTGCTCGACAAGTTCCGTGCGGATCTCGGCGACGACCTCGTCGATGAGATTCGGGAAGCGCCGCAGGTCCTCGAAAGCGAGGTCGAGGCGCAGCGACGCCGCGTCGCGATCCTCAAGGACAAACTGCATGCGATCGGATCGCTCGACGCGAAACTCCTGCTTTCGGTCGCCGACCAGCTGGTCCGGCGCACGGTGTGGCTGATCGGCGGCGACGGTTGGGCGTACGACATCGGTTCGGGCGGACTCGATCACGCAC
>JAKOSS010000046.1 GCA_029777145.1 Acidobacteriota bacterium
GATGCGGCCAAGCTCTCGACCGCGCTCGGAAAGCTGATGATTCGCAAGGCACAGGTCGAGACCGAACTCGTAAAACTGCAGGCCGACTACAACGAAGAACACCCCGACCTCAAGGCGGCGCGCCGAAAGGTCGAGGTGTTCGAATCAGCGATCAAAGAGATCCTGAATTAGTTGGATGACGGGTTGACCAGACGCTGTGTCGGATCGCCAAAGAGAATGAACGTCCGCCGCATATCGAGCGTCGGATAGAGAATCTTGACCTCGCGTATGGCGTCGCCGAGCGGCATTCCGGCGAAGATCCGCTGATACAGGTCGCGGCCCATCATCTCTTCTTCAAACGCTCCGTTCCATCCGGACGCCGCCCAGACGGCGAATGCACCGCCACGATCGCGTTTCATCATCGATTCCGCCAGGCTCTTGGTTCCAAAGACGGTGAAATCGCCGTTGAGGCACGCGAGCGCCAGGATCAACGTCGACTTTTTGTTCGAGAACATCGAGTCGGCGTCGACATTGCGGAGAATCCCGCTGCTCGTCCATCCGACGACCGACGCATGTCCGAAATAGTTGACGATCGCCGCGCCGTCGTTCATCCGACCGACGATCTCGCTGCGGAGCGCCGCCGGATCCTGTGTTGTGCGGTCGATGTAGACCGGTGCGACGCTGCCGGGAATCCGAGTCGCCATATTTCTCGATCCGGCGGCGAAGTTGTAGCCGATATTGTCGTCGGAAACCATTACGACACCGCGGTCTGCAACATCCGATAGCGTTAGTTCGTCCATCATGAGAATCTTCTCTTCCATGAACTCAAGCTCTTCCCGGGTGCTCGCCGGAAGGCGTCCGGAAGCGATCTCGCCGACGCCGTCGTCGTCGAAATCAACCAGCATCTCGTCCGATGCCGCCTCCATATTCCAGGTGTCGACGAACATTGTCGGGACGTTATTCTCGCGTTCACCCGCGAGTCCCGAGAAATTCCTCGGATCGACCGTCGCGTCACCCGCAAAGATCACGTAATCGGGCTTCACTTCCCAGTTCTGCTTCGCGTACATCAGGAAGCTGCGAATCGCCTCTGCGCTCTTGATTCCGTCGCCAAACTCGTCGTAGATGCCGTTGACCGAGATTATCCTCGTTTCGATGCCCTGTGCGTTGCGCTTGGCGTGGAAATTGGACAGCGCCTTACCCATCCCGCCTTCGGCGATCACGATCAGCTTGGCCCGATTCGATGGATCGCGAAGCAACCCCGGCGCGACCGTGATCAGTGGATCGGCAATCGCCTGCGGGACGCTTCCGCCCACGGCGATCATTGTCTTTGGCGACGACGTGCCGCTCACGGTAACCGTGTACGTGCCGTCCGATTCCAGCCGAGTTTCGGGCGAGATGGCCGAGACCTGAGTCGGGTCCGTGACGTCGTAGATCGTCACCTGCGGAGATGAAAACCGGCGCAATTTGATGGCCTGGTTATCGTCGTGTATAAATTCGAGCTGATCGCCATCGGCGAGAAGCAACCGCGGATATTCGATTCGCAATGCTTCGGTGAGACTGTAGTCGGAGGCGGTATTGAGGCTTCGCAAGGTGATCGTGTTCGTACCGTTGATCAAAGCCGATACCGGAACCGTCGCGGTCCAGGCCTTCCGGTCGAACGAGTTGAAGCTGATCTGTCCGATCACCGAACCGTTAAGGGTGACCTCGACTTGATGGGTCAGGTTCGAAATTCCCTGCAGATCGATCCCGAGCGTCGCGCTGAGATTCCCGCCGGTAGCAATATCACGGAGATCGAGCGTCTTCGTCACAAGTGCATTCCCGACGTAGGAGCCGAACCAATTGTCGCGCGTTCCGTTCAAAACCGAAGCGATCCGCATGGTTCGTTCCCTTTTCTCGACGACCACGCGGCTGAACGAGTCATGTGCATTCTGAATGAAATTCTGCGAAGAATGATTGAAACGCCGGCCGGTCGTCACATCTGTCGTCAACCAGTAAACATTGGCGTCCGTCTGGATCGTATCGATTCCCTCTCCGAAAAATTCGATCGAACCGTCGTCCATCAGGTCGATCGACTGCTCAACACCGCGAACGAACATCTTCCAGTTCGCCACGGTCGCCAGCGAAAATCCATGATCTGCGAGGCTCTGCGCCGGTATACGGTAAATCCCGCGCTGCCGGATCTCGATCTTGACTGCGTTCGCGTCGTTTGCCAGACGCTCGGATGTCATCGTCATTGCCGGGGCAACCGGGTTTGATTTCGCCGTCGAAGCGGGACGCTCGCTCTGCACGGTTCCGACGCGCTGGGACCACGATGCGATACGCGCCGCATCGCCGTCGGCGTCATTGTAATTCGGGACCGCGTAAACCGGACCGTACCACGTTGATTTGGAATTGATGTCGACGGCCTCGATCCAATACGGTGTCATTTCGCTTCCGTTCAGATCGAATGTGAAATACGAATCACCGTTCGGCAGTTCGCCGTCGCGGATCTTACCGGTCCCGCCGGGAACCATCTCGTTGACCTGATTCCGCTTGCCGTCCGAGTCTCTCCAGATGCGGAATCCGAGTACGTTTCGCTCCGACATCGTGACCCAGGAGATCTTGATGCCATTCGGAAACTTCTGCGCTCCCGCGTCGGCCATCTCGATCGACGCCGGAAAAGCCTTCGCCAGCGGCGCACGTTTGCCGGGTTTCGTCGGTCTGGCGGACGAAGAGATCGGAGCCAATCCGATCACGACGCAGAAGATCGCGACGATCAACAGGCAATATCTGCCTAAAGAAAAACGATCAACGCTGAAAATTCCCATGCTAACACGCTCCGGATGGATTGCGGACGGTTGTTTATGGAGGAGGAATGCTTCTTCCGGGAGACATTCGAATCGCGGAAACCGGCCATTTTGAATGATTTAAAGGATTTCTCGACCGATCGCCTCGTCCAATCTACGGCGTACAACACTGTTTTGTCAAGCACAAGACAGTTGTAAACAGATTGGCGGGATCAACCCAAAAACGACGGAGAAATCCGTTGTTGAAGAGCGTGGCGAATGGAAGGCGTTTAGTTCAACCGTCGCGGTGACGGATTGCTAAAGTAGACGAACGTGCGTCGCAGATAAGCGCTCGTGAACAGCGACCCGGTCTCGCGCTCCTTTCCGAAGGCCATCCGGCGTCGAGCCGCCGAGACAGTCCCTTACCGGGGATCTTTTTTCGCAGGCGCCGATCCAGCCGGATGCGGCCCAGTTGCCGAAGTCACCGCCGTTCGAAGACTTGACCATAGGACGGGTTGCTGTGCGCGGGCTGCGGGAATTTTGGGAGGTCGCGGGGAACGCCTTGGGCCACCGCGACAATTGAGATCGGCCGGAAGGTAAGACTTGTTGAACGAACACTCGACGGGATTCGTCAGTTGAGGGTGACGACGACTCGCGAGCCGTTGCGGAGGAC
>JAKOSS010000520.1 GCA_029777145.1 Acidobacteriota bacterium
AACTCGAAGAAGGTCTGGCGGTTGAACACGCGCGGTGACTATTGGGTTCTCGACATCGCTTCAGGCAAACTGACCAAGGTCGGAGGCGATGCCGCGCCGTCGACGTTGATGTTCGCCAAGTTCTCGCCCGACGGTTCGCAGGTCGGATATGTGCGCGAGAACGATCTGTACGTGCAGACGCTTCCCACAGGCAAGATCACGCGTCTGACGACGAACGGTTCACCGACGATGGTCAACGGCACTTCCGACTGGGTCAACGAAGAGGAATTCTCGCTGCGCGATTGCTGGCGTTGGAGCCCCGACGGCAAGTCGATCGCGTTCTGGCAGTTCGACGCATCCGGCATCAAGGATTTCCTGCTCCTCAACAACACCGCCGATCTCTATCCGACGCTGACCAAGATCCCTTATCCGAAGACCGGAACGACGAATGCGGCCGTGCGTGTCGGCGTGATCAGTGCCGTGGGCGGAAACATCACGTGGATGAAGACGCCGGGCGATCTCCGCAACAACTACATTCCGATGATGGAGTGGTCCGACAACTCGAACGAGATCATTCTGCAGCATCTGAACCGTTTGCAGAACGTCGATCAGTTGATGGTCGCAAATGCGAAGACCGGCGACGTGAAGACGATCCTGACCGAAAAGGACGATACGTGGGTCGAGATCCTGACGGACTCGATGACGTGGCTCGATGGCGGCAAGCGGTTTTTGTGGATGAGCGAGCGCGACGGATGGCAGCACGTTTATTCGGTCTCGAGGGACGGCAAGGACATGAAACTCATCACGCCGGGCGATTATGACGTCGTCAATATCCAGTCCGTCGATGAAAAGAACGGTTGGTTGTATTACCGGGCGTCGCCTGACAATGCGACGCAGCGCTATTTGTTCCGAACGCGGCTCGACGCGTCGGGAAAGGCCGAACGCGTGACACCTGAGAGCCAGTCCGGAATGCATAACTACAGCATTTCGCCAAATAGCCGTTGGGCGTTTCACAATTACTCGTCGTTCGGCGTCCCGCCAAAATTCGAGGTTGTCGATCTGGCGAACAAGAGCGTTTTGCGGGAGGTCGAAACGAACGCCGCGCTGCAGGCGAAGCTTGATACACTGAAGAAGACGAAGAACGAGTTCTTCAAGGTTGACGTCGGAGGCGGATTGAAGCTCGACGGATGGATGATCAAGCCGCCCGACTTTGATCCGAACAAGAAATATCCGGTTCTGGTCTATGTTTACGGCGAGCCGGCGGCGCAGACGGTCACCGACAACTGGGGCGGCAGCAATTATTTGTGGTTCTCGATGCTCGCGCAGGAGGGTTACATCGTTGCGAGCTTCGACAATCGCGGCACGCCGGCACCGCGCGGGCGCGGGTGGCGCAAGAGCATTTACCGGAAGAACGGATTGATCAACTCGGGTGATCAGGCGAGCGCCGTCAAGGGCATGATCAGGGATATGCCGTTCGTCGACGCTTCAAGGATCGGGATCTGGGGCTGGAGCGGCGGCGGCTCGTCGACGCTGAATGCGCTGTTCCGCTATCCGGAGCTTTACAAGATGGGAATGGCGGTCGCGCCCGAGGCCGATTTCCGGTTCTATGACACGATCTACACCGAAAGGTACATGGGATTGCCGCAGGACAACGCCGCGGATTACGACGCGTGCTCGCCGCTGAAGCACGTCGAGGGACTGCGGGGTGATCTGCTGATCGTGCACGGCACGGGCGACGACAACGTCCACTATCAGGCGACCGAGCATTTGATCGACGCTCTTGTGGCAGCCAAAAAGCCGTTCCAGATGATGGCCTATCCGAACCGCACGCACGGGATCTTCGAAGGCGAAGGCACGACGCTCCATCTGTTTTCGCTGCTGACGAAATATTTGCACGATCATCTCTAGATCGCGAAGCGATCGGATGAATTTAGCCGGGGATTTCAATCCCCGGTAGATCGGAGAAACACGATCGCGTCGCGGAGCGACGATTGAATCAGGCGTCGCTCGCGCGACACGCGTCGTTTTGTCTGAAATTACGATTCGTCCGGATCGATCGCGGAGCGATCAGATGAATTTCGTCCGAGGCATCGTGAACACGTGATTTGATTCGGATTGATCGCGGAGCGATCGGATGAATTTAGCCGGGGATTTCAATCCCCGGGATCTCGGCGAAACACGATTCCGTCGCGAAGCGACGATTGAATCAGGCGTCGCTCGCGCGACGCGGGCGTCGTTTTGTCTGAGATTACGATTCGTCCGGATCGATCGCGGAGCGATCAGATGAATTTCGTCCGAGGCATCGTGAACACGTGATTTGATTCGGATTGATCGCGGAGCGATCGGATGAATTTAGCCGGGGATTTCAATCCCCGGTAGATCGGAGAAATTCGATCGCGTCGCGAAGCGACGATTGAATCAGGCGTCGCTCGCGCGACGCGGGCGTCGTTTAGTCTGAAATTACGATTCGTCCGGATCGATTGCGAAGCGATCGGATGAATTTCGTCCGAGGCATCGTGAACACGTGATTTGATTCGGATTGATCGCGGAGCGATCAGATGAATTTCGCCGGGGATTTCAATCCCCGGTAGATCGGAGAAATTCGATCGCGTCGCGAAGCGACGATTGAATCAGGCGTCGCTCGCGCGACGCGG
>JAKOSS010000521.1 GCA_029777145.1 Acidobacteriota bacterium
CGGGATCCACCGCTACACTATCGGCCAGCGGCGCGGGCTCGGCATCGCGCACGAAAAGCCGCTTTACGTCGTCCAGATCGAACGGCTCAAGAATCAGATCATCGCCGGCGAAAAAGAAGAACTCGACGCGTTTGAGTTCACCGCAAAAGGCGTGAACTGGGTCGCGTTCGACGAGCCGTCTGAGCCGGTCCGCGCGAACGTCAAGATCCGTTACCGGCACGAACCCGCGCCGGCGACGATCCACGCGCTTCCTGAAAACCGCGCCCGCGTCGTATTTGACGAACCGCAGGCGGCGATCACGCCGGGACAGGCGACGGTCTGGTACCGCGAAGACGAAACTGTCGGCGGCGGCTGGATCGAACTTTCGAATACCGAATCAAATTCTTGAAAGTTCAATCGAATTCGGCTAAATTTACCGAACATGGCGACACTCAAACTCACAAATCAAGAAATCCGGAAAAGTATTCTGGCCGAGGAAATGTCGTGGAATCAAACGCTTAGCAAGTCGGATCCGATTGAAGTTCCGGCCGAACATCAGACGATTCTTCAAGCGAGGTTCGCGGAACTGGAGGCAAACCCGGGGGACCTCACCGAATGGGAAACTCTCAAAGACGCGCTTCACGCACCAAGAAGACGCTAATTACCCTCGAAGCCGAGGCAGACATCAGAAGTTCATTGCTCTTTTACGACTCGGTTTCCACCGACTTGGGCGACCGATTTCTGAATTCGATCGAGAATGCATTCAGTCAAATTGCACAATCGCCAGAGTCGTTTTCGTTGGTGAGTGAAGGAGTACGGCGCATTTTGACCCGAAAGTTCCCTTTTTCAATCTACTTCGTGATCAGGGATGAGACCGACATCGTGATTGCCTGCCTCCACCAGCACGGTTCGCCTGACCGTTGGATTGAACGTGACCCAAGCGCGAAATGAACCAGGACTATGCTAAAACGTGAGCTGCGCGAAATTTACCTTGCGCGGATGCGGAAGGTCGCATCGGAGGATCGATTCGTGCGGTCAACGATGATCGCGGATCGCCTTTTCAGTGAATTCGACCTCGGTCAGATTCGCGTCGTTCACCTGTTTCTGTCGATCGATTCGAACAATGAGGTCGACACGAGGCCGATCGTCGATCGCATCAGAACGGAGTTTCCGTTGATTCGGATCGCCGTGCCGCGCGTGAAAGGCGACGATCTCGAGTCGCTCGTTTACGATGAATCGACGCAGTTGAGACTGAGCAATTGGAACGTTCCCGAACCGACTGACGACCGTTTCGTCGATCCGAAGGAGCTCGATCTCGTCGTCATTCCGCTGCTCGCATTCGATCGCCGCGGTTACCGCGTCGGGTACGGCAAGGGATTTTACGATCGGTTTCTGAAGACATGCCGAAGCGACTGTCTCAAAGTCGGCGTGAGCTTTTTTCCACATGTGGAAAACATCGACGACGCACACGAAAACGACGTCAGGCTTGACCACTGCCTGACGCCGTTTGAAACTTACAAATTCGACTGATTGTTACTTTTCCTTCAGGATATCGCGGATCTCGGCGAGCAGCGCCTCCTGCGGCGGCGGCGGAGTTTCCGCGGCGAGTTTCGCGAAGTATCCCATCGCCCATTTCGCCAACAGAAACATCACGAATCCGACGATCACGAAGTTGATGATGTCGCTGATCAATTGGCCGTACATGATCAGTGGCGCACCGCCTTTGATCGCCTCTTCAAGTGACTTGGCGTCCATCTTTCCGCTGTACTGTCCGCTGAGGTCGATGAATTTCTTGGTGAAATCAACGCCGCCAATGATATAACCGACGATCGGCATGATCATCTTCTCCGTAAATGTTGAGACGATCTTTCCGAATGCGGCGCCCATGATGACGCCAACCGCGAGGTCGAGAACATTCCCGCGACCCAGAAAAGCCTTAAAGTCCTTCCACATAAGTCTTTCTCCTTGAATTGGTTTCAATTGGGGTATGCGTGGAAGTTAGTTCATTTCAGGGATCGGGTCAAGGAATTCGGACTGGCAATTTGCTTCCGATTCGCTGCATCCCGAGATATAATCCGATTCATGGTTGAACTTGAAAGAATCACGACTGATCCGCGGGTAATGGGTGGAAAGCCCTGTATCCGTGGGATGCGCGTGACAGTTGGGACGATCGTCGGCCTTCTCGCAGCCGGAAAGACCAAAGAAGAGATCCTCGACCTCTATCCTTATTTGGAACCTGACGACCTGCTTCAGGCGCTCGCGTACGCGGCTTGGCGCGCCGAAGAAATTGAAATTCCGCTTGCTCACGCATGAGACTCATTATTGACATGAATCTATCTCCAGCTTGGAAGAGCGCGCTGGCGTCGCATGGCATTGAGTCGGCTCACTGGTCTGAGATCGGACGATCAAATGATCCGGATGAGGTGATTTTCGACTGGTGCAAGAGACAAAACGCAATACTCTTCACCAACGATTTGGATTTCGGGGCCATCCTCGCGGCTACAAAATCTCCAAAACCGAGTGTAATTCAATTCAGGACCCAAGATGTGTCTCCAGGGACTTTGGCCGCGCGCCTCGCTTCAATCCTAAAATCGATTGAGTCACAGCTTTCTCAGGGCGCCTTGGTGGTCGTTGACGAACGCAACCACCGCATTCGGATGCTTTCTATTGGCTAATTCAACCCGCCTTCCGGGCTTGCGATTGGACCGCGGTAATTGCGACGGCGTCGACGATGTCCTCCGCCTTGCAGCCGCGCGACAGGTCGTTGCACGGCCGGTCGAGCCCTTGAAGAATTGGTCCGATCGCGGTTCCGCCGGTCAGGCGTTCGGTGAGTTTGTAAGCGATGTTTCCCGAGTTGAGATCCGGGAAGATCAGGACATTGGCGCGTCCGGCGACGTTCGATCCTGTTGCCTTCGATTCGGCGACGGACGGAACGAGTGCCGCGTCGGCCTGCAACTCGCCGTCGATCTCAAGTTCAGGAAATCGCGCCCGGACGGTTTTCACCGCTTCAATGATCTTGTCGAGCGATTTGTGCTTCGCGCTCCCTTTTGTCGAAAACGAAAGCATCGCGACGCGCGGTTCGACCCCGAGAAGCGCGCGGCATGAGTCCGCCGAAGCGATCGCGATCTCCGCCAGTTCGGTCGCGTCCGGATCGATGACGACGCCGCAGTCGGCGTAGATCATCGCGCCGTTCGCCCCGAATTTCTTGTCCGGTACAACCATCAGGAAGAACGACGAGACGATCCGAAAACCTGAGCGAACGCCGATGCATCGGATCGCCGCCGCGACGGTGTGTCCGGTGGTGTTTGTCGCGCCCGCGACCGAACCGTCGGCCTTGCCCATCTTGACGAGCAGATTTCCGTAATAGAGCGGATCTTTGACGGTGGTTTCGGCTTCTTCAAGCGTCACGCCCTTCGCGCGGCGGAGTTCGTGGTAAAGCCGCGCGATCTGACCGCGCTCATGAGCTTTGCGATGATCGATGATCTCGATTCCGGCGAGGTTCGCGCCGGCCGATGCAGCGGCTTCGCGGATCTTGTTCTCGTTGCCGATAAGCGTGATCTTCGCGATCTTTTCGCGCATGCAAATTTCGGCAGCCTTGACGGTCCGCGGGTCCTCACCCTCGGGCAACACGATATGCTGGATGTCTGACGCGGCCTTCGCGCGGATCTTTTCGAGAATCATGCTCATCAAAAAACCACGAGCCGGACGCGCGACATACGCGCTTTTGTCCATGATCTTCGTGGTCCGGTAGGAAAGTGGTGGCGGAGAGGACAGGAGTCGAACCTGCATACCCTCACGGGCGACGGTTTTCAAGACCGCTGCACTACCATTATGCGACCTCTCCGCAAGTTGAATCAGAAATATAACGTAAACGCGAATCGATTGCCAGTTTGTCGTTGGCACTTCAACCAAGAGCGATATGAACGTGAATAGCGCGTTGAAAGAACTGCCCGCGAATTATCGCTGATCCGGCGAAACCGGAAACTCCGAACGGTTCGCCATTAACTGTCAACGGCACGATAGTTTGCGAAGCGGTCACGCGGATGCTCGTTCGCAAGAATATTGGCGATGATCAGCGAAGATCTGCGGGCAAAGACTCCCAAATAAAAAAAACGTGAGCAGAGTGAATCGGCTCTGCCCACGCGAGAATCATGAGGAGGTCAAATCTATTCGACTTTGGCTTGTCCGGTTATGAGCAACCGGTTGATCTGTGTGTTGACGGCGTTGGTCTTGTCCCAGCCGTTCGCTTTGAGTTCGATCTCGCCCTGCTGATTGATCACGAAATAGGCCGGAAATCCCATGTTGAGATTGCCCGCACGATCACGATCGGCGTATTTCAGAAGAACTCCGAAGCTGCCCGGCATCAGGTTGAAATTGAACGGACGATTTTTGACGTAGCTTTCGACGAGAGTCGGATTGTCGGTCGTCAAACCGAGGAAGACGACGTCGCGCCCTTGAAAACTCGCGGCCATCTGATTCAGTTTCGGGATCTCTGACGCGCAGATCGCGCACCGGGTCGACCAAAATGTCATCACGACGACCTTGCCGCGAAGCGATTCCAGTTCGATCGTCTGTCCGTCGAGCGTCGCGCCGCTGAAGTTTTCCGCAAGCGGTTTGTTCTGCTGCGCAAAAACAGCCGCTGCGCCGGCAATCATCAAACAAATAACTTGTAGAACCCTTGCGAATCTCATGTGTGTTTACTTCGTTTTGATGTTGTTGAACAATGTTCAACTCTATCTAAAATAAACTATTAATCGAACACGATTCCTGAAATCCGGAAAAGAAATTTCATCCGGCGTTTATGTTAAGATTTTGCCTATGCTGCTCGAACGGCTCGAAGCGCTCAACTTCCGCAATCTTAGCGGCAAGTTTGAATGCGGAGAGCGCCTCAACATCCTCTTCGGCGAAAACGGTCAAGGCAAAACGAACTGGCTCGAAGCGATATACCTGCTCGCGACGACAAAGTCATTCAAGACCTCGCGGCTAACGGAAACGATTTGTTTTGGGGAAGAACTCGGAATCGTTCGGGGGTCCGTGAAGAAGAGTGCCGAAATAACGCACGAATTGCAAGTCGCAATGCAGGGCAACACCAAGGTTTTGTCGATAAACGGCAAGAAGGAGACGGTTCAGCGTTATCTCGGCGAACTTTACGCCGTTGTCTTCAACTCGGACGAACTAGGGATCGTGCGCGGCAATCCGGACGCGCGACGCAAGTTTCTCGACAGCGGAATCGTCGCGATCTATCCGGCGTTCGTGCAGACGATCTCCGACTACAATCGCGTCATCAAACAGAAGAATTCCCTGCTGCAGTCGGCGCTGGACAACGAGTATTCACTCGACAAGACCGCCGATCTTCTGGCTCCGTGGAACGAACAGCTTGTCGCCCTCGCAACGCGGATCCACAAGGCGCGGGTCAGGTTCGTTGAACGTCTGAACAGCGTTCTCGAGAAGAAGTTGTTCGGGCGCGAGGAGATCACGATCCGCTATGCATCGTCGCTCGAAGGCAAAGGAGATCTCAACGACTACGCGGCTCTCATCGAAGAACGGATGAAGCTTCGTGTCCAGGCAGAACTGGTTTCGGGTCACGCGCTGATCGGAACGCATCGTGACGATCTCGACGTCACGTTCGACGGACTGGATCTCCGAAAATTTGGCTCGAGCGGCCAGCAGCGCAGCGCGTTGCTGATCCTTCTGATCGCCACCGTTTCCGTCTATTTCGAGCAAAACAACGAGTATCCGCTGTTTCTCCTGGACGATATCGATGCCGAGCTCGATTACCGCCGGATCGGTCAACTGCTGGAGTTCCTGACCGACAAAACACAGACTTTCGTGACGACTTCAAAGGACAGTTTTGTCGATAGATTCAGCGCCGGATCGCCCGTTTTCACAATAGCCGGCGGACACCCCGAATCGCGTCGAACCTGAGGAAACCATTACCTTTCCGCGTTTTTTTAATCCGTCCGAAAATGGTAAAATAATCCATTGCGATACTCTGCCAGAGAAAGACAATAGAGGTAAACAATTGACGAAACCAAAATCAGAATACGGAGCTGATTCCATTACCGTTTTGGAAGGGCGCGATGCGGTACGCAAGCGTCCGGCGATGTACATCGGTTCGACGAGCGAGATCGGACTTCACCATCTGGTCTACGAGGTCGTCGACAACTCGGTCGATGAAGCGCTCGCGGGATTCTGCGACACGATCGAGGTCGCGATCCATGTCGACAACTCGATCACCGTCGTCGATAACGGCCGCGGAATTCCGGTCGATATCCACAAACAGGAAGGCCGTTCGGCGGCCGAAGTCGTGCTCACGGTTCTCCATGCCGGCGGCAAGTTCGATTCGAATTCCTACAAGGTTTCGGGCGGACTGCACGGCGTCGGCGTCAGCTGCGTCAACTTCCTATCCGAATGGCTGAAACTCGAGATCTGGCGCGACGGCAAAACTCACGAACAGGAATACAAGGTCGGATTTCCGGTGGCGCCGCTGGCCGAAACCGGCAAGACGACGAAGCGCGGAACAAAGATCACCTTCAAGCCCGACCCGGACATCTTCGAAACGACGGAATACAGCTTCGACAAACTGTCCGAGCGACTCCGTGAAAAAGCGTTTCTCAACAAAGGCATCCGCATCCTGATCAAAGACGAACGCGAAGTGCCCGAGAAATCGCACGAATTCTACTACAAAGGCGGCATCGCGGAGTTCGTCAAGCATTTGAACAAGAACAAGTCGCCGCTGCACGAGGAGCCGCTCTATTTCGAACAGATTTCGGACGAGCTCTCGGTCGAAGTGTCGATGCAGTATAACGACAGCTACGACGAGAAGATCTTCTCGTTCGCGAACAACATCAACACCGTCGACGGCGGAACGCATCTCTCCGGATTCCGCGGCGCATTGACGCGCACGATCAACGCCTACGCCGAAAGCTCGGGACTGATGAAGAATTCGAAGACGACGCTTTCCGGAGACGACGTCCGTGAAGGACTCGTCGCGGTGATCTCGGTCAAGATTCCGCAGCCGCAATTCGAGGGACAGACAAAGGGTAAGCTCAATTCGCCCGTCAAAGGCCCGGTCGAATCGTTTCTCAATGAGAAGCTCGGCGAATTCTTCGAGCAGAATCCGAACGTCGCCAAGAAGATCGTCGGAAAAGCGGTCGACGCCGCCCGCGCCCGCGAGGCCGCCCGCAAGGCCCGCGAGATCGTCCGCAAGAGCGCGCTCGGAACTTCAACTCTTCCCGGAAAACTGGCCGATTGCCAGGAAAAAGATCCGGCGCTGTCAGAACTTTATCTTGTCGAGGGCGATTCGGCCGGCGGATGTTTTTCCGGCGACACGCTTGTGGCGCTGGTCGACGGGAGGCAGCTTTCGTTCGTTGAGCTTATTGAAGAGCAACGCGCCGGAAAGCAGAATTATTGCTATACCGTTCGACACGACGGAAAAATCGGTGTCGAAAAGATCACGAATGTCCGTAGAACCAAGCGTAATGTCCGGGTAGTCAAGGTCGTTCTCGATAATGGCGAGGAGATTATTTGCACTCCCGATCACAAATTCATGCTTCGGGACTTATCATTTGTTGAGGCCAAGGCTCTCAAGTTTGCTACGCCTTTGAATGCGATTGATCTTACAGGAGAGGTTCGACTAGCGACCGCTGTCGGAACGAACGAGACGTTCGTCGATGTGAAATCAGTGCAGTTGAAAGTGGTTGCGTTGGTTCCGGAAGCACAGTTAATCGACGTTTTTGATCTGGAAGTGCCGCGGACGCATAATTTCGCATTGGCGTCCGGCATTTTCGTCCATAACTCGGCAAAACAAGGTCGCGACCGAAAAAATCAGGCGGTTTTGCCGCTCAAGGGCAAGATCTTGAACGTCGAAAAGGCGCGCTTCGACAAGATGCTCGGCCATGGCGAGATCAAGGCGCTGATCACCGCACTCGGTACCGGGATCGGCAAAGATGACTTTGATCTGTCAAAACTTCGCTATCACAAGGTCTGCCTGATGAGTGTTGCTCGGGACGAACCGACGGTCGTGATTAATTCGAACGGCGAGACCGAATTCGTTCGGATCGGTGAGTTC